>NZ_LT906448.1:1651250-1955000 GCF_900186835.1 Pasteurella dagmatis | reverse complement strand
CAAAGTACAGTTAACGAGAAATATAAGATCCAAAGTAATTTGGCCACTTCTGCAATACGAGGTCGAAGTTTTTGTTCTTTTAATGGCCCCGAAGATTCTGCACGATAAAGCTGTGTTCCTCCAATACCTAAGAGTGGAATAATCGCTACCGCTAATACAATAATCCCCATACCACCTAACCATTGTAAAAATTGGCGATAAAATAAAATCGCTTTTGGTAGATTATCTAACCCTTCAATGACTGTTGCACCCGTCGTAGTTAAGCCAGAAAAGGATTCAAAAATAGCAGATGAAAAAGAAAGGTTCGGGGTGTCAAAAAGCATGAAAGGAATTGACCCGATACTACCTAGCACAAGCCAGAAAGCAACTACGATTAAAAATCCATCTCTAGAACGCAATTCTTCTTTATGTTGATGACAAGGCCACCAAAGTAAAACCCCCATAATTGAACTCATCAAAAATGTTTGCATAAAGGCTTTACCGCCACCATCACCATAGAGTAACGCCACGAAAGCAGGCGCTAACATCGTAAGGGAAAAGCACATAACAAGGATGCCAACAATTCGTATGATAGATAATATTCGCAAAACTTACTCTCTTTCTAATTGTAACTGCCCACTAAAACGTTCAATTAAAGCTTGTTCAAATGTCGACAGTTTATCATCTCTGATCCCTAACTCAAACCTTACAATATCAGCAAATTGTTGATCTAAAATCACCACATCGTGTTTCTTACACAATAATTGAATACTATTAATTTGAGTATAATCACAGCATAATCTATAGGAAGCTCGCTCTACTTTAACATCAGTTTCTAATAAATCTAACGCTTGTTGAACACCATTGCTATAAGCGCGAACTAATCCACCCGTACCTAATAAAACTCCACCATAATAACGGACAATCACTGCACAAATCTCACCAATATAACTACCTTGTAAAGCAGATAACATAGGTTTGCCTGCCGTTCCTGCAGGTTCGCCATCATCAGAAAATCCTAATTGTTGTGAATCATTTGGAGCCCCTGCCACGGTTGCCCAACAATGATGGCGAGCTTGTGGATGTTGTAATTTAATTTGCTGCCAAAAAGCTTTTGCCTCTGTAATACCTTCCACATGCTGAAGATAAGTAATAAAACGACTTTTTTTGATTTCTTCTTCAAAAACGACCGCACTTTTCGGGATTTTATATTCAATCATGTTTGTATTAAACTTCTACTACACTATTTGAGTTTGTTGTATTATACCGCTTAAATTATTCAACAAATAATAAAAATCAATGAGCAAAATTAGAGTTACACAAACGTTAGATACTCTCGGCTTACGTTGTCCAGAGCCAGTGATGTTAGTCAGAAAACATATTCGCTTTTTAGAAGAAGGAGATGTGTTACTAGTGATCGCAGATGATCCTGCAACAACCAGAGATATTCCAAGTTTTTGCCAATTTATGGAACATACTTTATTGAAAAGTGAAGTTGAAAATACACCATTCCAATATTGGGTTAAAAAAGGAAAATAAACAAAAAGAAAAAGACCACAAATGTGGTCTTTTTCATCTCTAAAGTGCGGTCAAATTAGCGTTTATTTTTCACTAATTTTTCTGTCAATTCATAGGCGCGTAGTTTCGCCAATTCTTTAGACAGTTTAGATGCCAACATTTCATAATTTGCATCTGCGTGACGACTACGAATATTTTCCTCTGCGCGTTTTTTCGCAGCTAAAATACGATCACCATCAAGCTCTTCACCACGAATAGCTGTATCTGCTAACACAGTAACAACATTTGGTTGAACTTCTAAAAAACCACCAGAAACATAAACAACTTCTTCTTTTCCGTTTTCAAGAGTAATTTTTACAATACCCGGTTTAATTGAGGTTAACAAAGGAGTGTGGCCTGCTAAAATCCCAAGTTCACCCTCAACACCTGTTGCTTGAATACTCTTTACTTGACCAGAAAAAATTTGCTGTTCTGCACTTACTACGGTTAAGTTAAATACTGACATATTTTCTCCTTCAAGCTTTATTAGTTGCTTTCAGAAGCAATTATAGTTTCGCAGCTTTTTCTAATACTTCATCAATGGTACCCGCCATATAGAACGCTTGTTCTGGAATATGGTCATATTCACCATCTAAAATACCTTTAAAGCCACGGATAGTTTCTTTTAATGGTACGTACTTACCAGGGGTGCTGTTAAATACTTCTGCAACGAAGAATGGTTGTGATAAGAAACGTTCAATTTTACGTGCACGTGCTACCACTAATTTATCTTCTTCAGATAGCTCATCCATACCAAGAATTGCGATGATATCTTTCAATTCTTTATAGCGTTGTAATGTGGTTTGAACACCACGAGCAACATTATAGTGCTCTTCACCAACAACTAACGGATCTAATTGACGTGAAGTTGACTCTAATGGATCAACCGCAGGATAAATACCTAAAGATGCAATTTGACGGCTTAATACTACTGTTGAGTCTAAGTGTGCAAATGTTGTTGCTGGTGATGGGTCAGTTAAGTCATCAGCAGGAACGTAAACAGCTTGGACAGAAGTAATAGAACCTGTTTTAGTTGAAGTAATACGCTCTTGAAGCACACCCATTTCTTCTGCAAGTGTCGGTTGATAACCTACCGCAGATGGCATACGACCCAATAATGCTGACACTTCAGTACCAGCAAGGGTATAACGATAAATATTATCAACGAAAAATAATACGTCACGCCCCTCATCTCGGAATTTTTCAGCCATTGTTAAGCCGGTTAATGCAACACGCAGACGGTTACCTGGTGGCTCATTCATTTGACCATAAACAAGAGATACTTTATCTAATACATTAGAATCTTTCATTTCATGGTAGAAATCGTTACCTTCACGCGTACGCTCACCTACACCAGCAAATACTGAGTAACCTGAGTGCTCAATTGCGATATTACGGATTAACTCCATCATATTAACGGTTTTACCTACACCCGCACCACCGAATAAACCAACTTTACCCCCTTTCGCAAACGGACATACTAAGTCGATAACTTTAATACCCGTTTCTAAAAGTTCAGTACTGTTAGATTGTTCTTCATAGCTTGGTGGCGCACGGTGAATAGACCAATTTTCTTCTGCGCCGATTGGGCCTTGTTCATCGATTGGTTCACCCAATACGTTCATAATGCGACCCAATGTTTTTGTACCCACAGGCACAGAAATCGGGTTATTTGTATTAGTTACACTTAAACCACGTTTTAATCCATCAGATGAACCCATTGCGATACAGCGAACTACACCACCACCTAGTTGTTGTTGAACTTCAAGTACTAAACCTGTATCAACATTTAAGGCATCATATACTTTTGGTACTGCATCTTGTGGGAATTCAACGTCAATAACCGCACCGATGATTTGTACAATTTTTCCAGTTGCCATTACCGATCCTCTATTTGTTAAATTGCTGCTGCACCCGCAACAATTTCATTTAATTCATTTGTAATACTTGCTTGACGAGCTTTGTTATAAACTAACTGTAAGTCGTTAATTAAGTTGCCCGCATTATCAGTTGCCGCTTTCATTGCAACCATTCGAGCTGCTTGTTCAGAAGCAAGATTTTCAACTGCCGCTTGATAAACTTGAGATTCTACATAACGAATGAGTAAATTATCTAATAAGACTTTTGCATCAGGTTCGTAAATATAATCCCATACTTGTTTTCTTTCGCCTAATTCATCATTATCTAATTCTGGTAATGGAATTAATTTTTCCAACACAGGTTTTTGCGACATTGTGTTGATGAATTTGTTATAAACCAAATACACCACATCTACATCACCTTTCTTATAAGCATCAATCATTGAGTTTACAGAACCAATCAATTGCTCAACAGATGGCGCGTCACCAATACCTGAATCTTGGGTAAGAATCTTCACACCCATAGATTGGAAAAAGTTGATAGATTTAGAACCGATTAAACTTAACTGAACAGAAACGTGTTTTTCTTTCCAGCCTTTCATTTCATTTAATACGGTTTTAAACAAGTTAACGTTTAAACCACCACAAAGACCACGATCTGTGGACACTACAATGATGCCCACATTTTTAATTTCACGATCCACTAAAAATGGATGTTTATAACCGATCGTTGCTTTTGAAACATGGCTGATCACGTTACGTATTGTTTCTGAATAAGGACGTGAAGAAGACATACGTTCTTGCGTTTTACGCATTTTCGAGGCAGCAACCATTTCCATCGCTTTAGTAATTTTCTGAGTACTTTTTACACTTGCGATTTTGGTTCTTATCTCTTTAGCACCTGCCATTTCGTCTCTCCATTTAAAGTGTTAACTTACCACGCACTGTTTGCTTTGAAGCTATCCAAAATGCCTTTCAATGAATCTTTAATTTCATCATTGTAGTTGCCAGATTGGGTTAACTCACGCATAAAGTCAGCATAGTTATGGTTAGCATACTCTAAAAGTGCTGATTCAAATGAACCAATACGATCTAATTCCACTTCATCTAAATAACCGAATTCTACCGCAAATAACACTAACGCTTGTTGTGCTACTGATAATGGAGAATATTGTTTTTGTTTCAATAACTCAGTTACTTTTTGACCATGAGATAATTGTTTGCGTGTTGCATCATCAAGATCTGAAGCAAATTGAGCAAATGCTGCTAATTCACGATATTGAGCAAGAGCAGTACGAATACCACCCGCTAATTTTTTAACAACTTTAGTTTGTGCAGAACCACCAACACGAGATACTGAAATACCTGGGTTCACTGCTGGACGAATACCAGAGTTAAATAAGTTAGATTCTAAGAAGATCTGACCATCGGTAATCGAAATTACGTTTGTTGGAACGAATGCAGAAACGTCACCTGCTTGAGTTTCAATAATTGGAAGTGCAGTTAAAGAACCAGTCTTTCCTTTCACTTCACCTTTAGTGAAACGCTCAACATAATCTTCATTTACACGTGATGCACGCTCAAGTAAACGAGAGTGTAGGTAGAATACATCCCCTGGGAATGCTTCACGACCTGGTGGACGACGTAATAATAATGAAATTTGACGGTATGCCACTGCTTGTTTTGATAAATCATCATAAACAATTAACGCATCTTCACCGCGATCACGGAAATATTCACCCATTGCACAGCCAGAATATGGTGCAAGATATTGTAATGCTGCTGATTCAGATGCTGAAGCAACAACAACAATAGTATTTTGTAAGGCACCATGCTCTTCTAATTTACGCACTACGTTTGCAATTGTTGATGCTTTTTGACCGATTGCAACATAGATACATTTAATACCTGAATCACGTTGATTTATGATTGCGTCGATTGCTAATGCTGTTTTACCTGTTTGACGGTCACCTATAATCAACTCACGTTGACCACGACCGATTGGAACCATTGAGTCAACCGCTTTATAACCCGTTTGAACTGGTTGATCAACTGATTTACGATCGATAACGCCTGGGGCGATAACTTCAACGGGTGAGAAACCGTCATTTACGATTTCGCCTTTACCATCTATTGGTTGACCAAGTGTATTAACAACACGACCTAATAAACCACGACCAACTGGTACTTCAAGAATACGACCAGTACATTGAACTTCCATTCCTTCTGCAAGATCTGCATAAGGACCCATCACCACAGCACCCACAGAATCTCTTTCTAAGTTAAGTGCCATAGCGTAACGATTACCTGGTAATGCAATCATTTCACCTTGCATTACATCACTTAAACCATGAATACGGATAATACCGTCGCTTACAGAAACGATTGTCCCTGTATTACGAGCTTCATTCACTACATCAAATTGGGCAATGCGTTTTTTAATCAATTCACTAATTTCTGTAGAATTTAGTTGCATCTTTTATTCCTCTTATAATTGCAGCTCATTTGCTAGACGAGCAAGTTGCCCACGACTACTTCCATCGATAACAAAATCATCTGTACGAATAATAACTCCTGCAATAAGTGAGCTATCTAAGCTACAATTTAATTTAACTTTACGAGCTAATCTTTTCTCCATTGCTACTGCAATTTTTTCTTCTTGCTGTGCATTCAATGGTTGTGCGGATATGACTTGAACTTCTGCTGTTTTTCTATGTTCTTCAACATAATGTTGAAATTCTTGATAAACTGCTGGAAGTACAGTTAAACGCTTATTTTCAGCCATTAACCGAATAAGATTTTGCCCATATTGATCAAGTTGGTCGCCACAAATTGCGATAATTGTATCAGCAAGTTTATTTGCAGATAATGAACTCTTTAGAAAGGCTTGTACAGTTTCATCTTTTATAACTTCAGATGAGAAACCTAACATTTCTGCCCATTTATCTACCGCACTTTGCTCTACTGCAAAATCAAAAGCTGCTTTGGCATAAGGGCGAGCTATTGTAGTTAATTCTGACATAAGCCCAACCTTCTTATAGTTCTGCAACTAATTTATCAATAATGTCATTGTTTGCCGCTTCATCAACTGTACGACCCACAATTTTTTCAGCACCAGCAATAGCAAGTAATGCAACTTTAGTTCGTAATTCTTCTTGAACACGTTTACGTTCTGCTTCTACTTCAGCATACCCTTGTTCAATAATTTTACTTCTTGTTGCTTCTGCTTCCGCTTTCACTTCTTCTAGAATTTCATTGCGGCGTTTATTTGCTAAATCAATAATTTGCTGAGCTTGCATTTTAGCTTCAGTGATTTCTTGTTCCACTAATGCTTTAGTATCAGCTTGTTCTTTTTTAGCAGCTTCAGCTGATGCAAGCGCATTAGCAATTGAACGCTGGCGTTCTTCAATTGCTTTAATAATTGGTGGCCAAACAAATTTCATGCAAAACGCAACGAAAATTGCGAATGCGATAAGTTGACCAATTAGTGTTGCATTTAAATTCACAACCCCCTCCTTAATAATTGTCGTTCAAATTACTCAAAAGAGTAATTAATTGTAGTTTCTGACAAGCCGACAATTATTGTAATAAGCTAATGAATGGGTTTGCGAAGATAAATAATAATGAAATACCTACAGCGATCATTGCGATAGCATCAAGAAGACCAGCAACGATAAACATTTTCGTTTGTAAGCTGCTTGCTAATTCAGGTTGGCGTGCAGATGATTCTAAAAATTTACCACCTAAAATAGCAAAGCCGATTGCTGTACCTAATGCAGCAAACGCTAATAAGATTGATGCACCGATAATTGTTGCTGTAATTACAGTTTCCATAAGTTTCTCCAGTTAGATTTTAAAGAAGTTAGCCTAAAGGCTAGTTAGTGTAAAAAAAAAACAATAAATTACAGTGAATGATTATTCACTGTAATATTAGCTAGTGTTCTGCTTTGTTATAAGCAATACTTAAATAAACAATCGTTAACATCATGAAGATGAAAGCTTGTAGGGTAATTACAAGAATATGGAAAATAGCCCAAGCTAAATGTAATGGAATACCTAAAGCTGCGATTGCCATATTTGCTGAATACATTACCGCAATCAAGATAAAGATAAGTTCCCCTGCATACATATTACCAAATAGACGGAAAGCTAATGAAATTGGTTTTGCAAGCAATGTAACTAATTCAAGAACAAGGTTTACTGGGATGAATGCCCAATGATTAAATGGGTGAAGAGTGTATTCTTTTACAAAACCTGTTACACCTTTTGATTTGATGGTATAGAACAAGATAAGGAAGAATACGCAAATTGACATACCAAGTGTTGCACTAATATCTGCAGTAGGTACTGCTCTTAAATAATGTATGCCAAACAAATTAGCAATTTGAGGTAAGAAATCCACTGGGATCAAATCGATTGCATTCATAATAAAAACCCAGCAAAATACAGTTAACGCTAAAGGACCAATTACATTTCTTGGGCCGTGAAAATTTTCTTTAACAACACCATCAACCCAGCCAACGAGAATTTCAACTAAGCATTGTAGCTTGCCAGGCACGCCTGATGTTGCAGTTTTAGCAACACGAGAAAAAATAAAAAGAAAGATCGCACCTGCTACTAGTGAAAAGAAAAGTGTATCTAAATGAACATTCCAGAATGAATCACCTGTTTTTAAAAACTCAAGGTGGTGTCCAATATATCCAGCTGTTGTAAGTTCTGCTGCTGCCATAATTGATCCTATTGAAATTAAAGTTAATTTTTAACTTTTTTCTCAGCTTTTATCTTTAAATACATAGGAAGAATGTTATTAAAGAAAATTGCTAAAAAATAACCAACAAAAAAAGTCCAATCTATTTTTTGATAGGTAGTAAAGACTGCTACAACTAATGCAATAGTGATAATTAATTTAAGTGCTTCGCCATAATAAAGTGCGGTGACTTTTTTAGCGATCTGTTGAGATTCTCTAAGAAATAAAACAAAAAAAAGGAAAAAACATTGCGGTAAAAAACCACAAAGAAATCCCAGAGAAACTAAAACACCAACATTAAAATTACAAACTATTGTTATTATTGATAAAAAAACAAAAATTAGCGTTTCGCTAATGATGACTCTTTGATATATCTTTCTATCTTTTTTTAATACCGCTGACATATCAAACCTCTCGTTAGCAAAATACAGCTACCAATTATACGTTACTATAATCTTTATTCAACCACCGAATTAGCTTAAGTAGTCACACTTAAGTCTAATTGTAACAAAAATAGATAAGTATTAACAATTTTATAACAATTATTTTACTATAAAAATTATTTCTCCTATCAATTAATGATAGGAGAAAGAAACAATTGCAGTAGCATTAACCAAACCCGGTGTGACTTTGCCTTCAGTATTAACATATTTTGCTGTAAATAAAACATTTGGCTGGCGTAGATTACGTGAAAACTCCCATTCTGTTTTAAGTTGAATAGGTTGTTCTGCACGATATAAACGAATTCCTACACCTGTTGCAGTAGAAAGATGTTTATCAAGCGTTAATACATTTGTCATATTATCAGGATCGGAATTGTCTTTAATCACGGAGGTAACAACGACATTTTCATCACAACTTAATCCAATATTAAATTGTCCACCAAAAGTTTCACTGCCTTTGGTTGGTATATCAGATTGCATAATTTTTCTCAGATTCACCGTTTGATGAATATTATTGGGATTAATTTCACAAGATTTTGGTTTAATAAACATATTAATAGGTTGAACTAAAATATCGATTCTTCTGGTTCCATCAATGATGGAACCCACTTGAATTGGCTCTGATAAAAATTTTCCACTTTGAATTTGATCGCTATAAGCCACTAATTTTGCAGTTAAAGTAAGCTGATTATTGCTCACAGTCATATTTTTCATTTCTTCTTCAGAAATATGATAAATATTTCTGTTGTTAATCAATAGAATCACACCAATTCCATTAATTGATGTTTTGAGAATTTTCTCATTTGCAAAATGTACAATGTGATCATCTTGATAATTTTTATTGAGTTCAAAATTCACTCTATTTTCAGTAGTTCTTAACTCTCTATTGATCACTTCAAATATTTTCCCACTAATTTTATTTTGATAAAAATAAAGGTTAACGGGATTACTAAAAGAAAAATTAACCTGCTCAGTGTGAGCAAAAACCACATTCGAAATACTGAATAAAACAAGTAACGCTTTGATTAGAAATTTCATTACTAGTCCTTATTTAATTAGCTTTTAAGCAACGCACAGAATAAATAGCCGAATCTAATTTATCTAACTGATAATCAAACTGACATTTATTATTTTCGCTTGCGCCCCAATCCAGTTTAATAGTGCCTTTTTTATCAATACCGCGTACAAATAAGCGCCCACCTTGCACCACATAACCAATCGTTTCACCTTGTTGATTAAAGGCTTCTGTAGCGAGTGGCGGTAAACTACCGTCTTCAAGTTGTACGTCAAATATTGCAACATCTCCTGATTGCGTATCAAACTTCACTAAGATACTACTATTTGCACGAGGAATAATTTCTCTCCCTGTAGCTGAAATTTCTACATCATCATCTAAATTTTCAGGATCAATACTGACGTAATTAACTTCATAGGGTGAAACATAAGATACGATACCATTACCAAACCAATCTAAATAACTGTTATTTGAGTTATTTATCTTCGCACCACTTGCTCCTTTTGCGTGGATAATAGCAAAGGTATCACCAATATCATTCGCTAAAGTTACACCATAAGGGTGAGCAACCACTGCACCTGACATACCGAAACCATATTGTTTTAGATCTTTTGATTTTGAAGCAGAAGCGTTGAATAAGGCATAAGGTGAGTTATAACCCACATAAGCAGCATTATTTGTCAATTCGCCCTGTTTTGAGCTTGATAATCCATAATTAAATTGGTTATTTTTACCTAATGTTCCATTAATTGCTGTTCTCAAGTAATAATCTTGGCCATAATGTCTCGCATAATTCATTGAAACTGTTGGTAATTCTCTATAATCAGGGAAAGAGAAGGAAATATTCACATAAAAGCGCTTATCTTTTTCATTTGAACCCGATATTCTGGATTCAGCATAACTTACTTGATACTGCAACGTTTTATATGAGTTGCTATAACCAAGATAATAATCTTTCTGATTTTTTTCATTATTCCAGTAATGAGAATCAGCAAAAGAAAAATATAAACTACCTAATATGTCACCTAAACTTTGATTAAATGAAAAGGAATAGCGCTGCTTGATATTTTTTGCACTAATATTCGGCAGATTATTATTGCTATAAATTACATCTTGCAAATCATAATTGTCTTTTGTGAAATTACGATAACCAGACAAGGAAATATAACTATTTAGTTTTGGAAGTTTTACACTGTAACGGGCATTGATGCTCTTACCAGTATAGGTTTTCTGATCTTTTCTAGATTTTAACCGCACTTTTGATAATGAAAAATGAGATGAAAAACGCCCTATTGGTGTTTCTGTGGCAAAACCAAGTAAGCCTAAACCATAATTAGGTGCAATGCTTGCCGCTGTATTAAGAGTAAGTCCATTAAATAAGCCATATTGAGTTTCGCCTTGGAACACAATGTCATTAAAGGCTTTTTCATCTTCTCGATAACGACCTAAATTAAACTTGTATAACAATTGTCCAGGGCGAACTAAGTTAATTCCAGTGGAAAATGGCACAATAAATGTTCTCACTTGACCATTTGATTCCGTAATTTCAACTTCTAATTCACCCGAAGTGCTGTTTGGATACAGATCATTAATTTCAAATGCACCTTCAGGAACATTTGTTTCATAAATCACATAATCTTTATATTTCACCACGACTTTGGCATTTGAATTGGCTACACCACGAATTAACGGCGCATAACCACGCAAAGAAGGCGGTAACATACGTTGATCAGAGGCTAATTTTACCCCTCTCATTGAAAATCCTGATAAAAATTGGCTTTCAGTATAAAAATCACCAACTGTAATTTGCCCTTTAATTGGTGAAATATCTGTTTGGATATAGGTATAATCTGGCTGATAACGTGAGGAAAGTTCATTAAACCACTGTTTTGAACCACGATGTCTTATTGCCCAACGTCCTGCATTTGCCCCAGCAAAAATATTTAAAGAGGTGCTTTTTGATCTAAAAGTTGGGGAATTTGAAATGTATTGGTTTGCATCGTAGCGCACAAAAAGTGCAGGATCACTTGATTGCCAAAGTGCAGGTGAAATATATCCCTTTGGTTGAATCACTAATAATTCTTGAGGAATAGTAACTTGCAAAGCTTGTTCAGCTACATTAAATTTAATTTTTGCTTGTTCAATTGATTCAACAGCACTTACACAGTCCGATTTTTCTTTAATATCAATTGCTTTTGATTTTAATGATAAAACCTCTAATAGTTCATCAGTTAAACATAATCCAGCAATAGGTTCATAACCCTCACCTCGATCAACAAAAGTTAAAGGAATTTGTCCACGTCGGATATTATTCACATAAACATCCGCTTGATATTCACCAGAAGGAATTGGATTACCAAATTTAAAGCGATCAACATCCGCTAATGGCTGACCCGCTAATTGATTCATAAATCGAGAATCAAATTCAAATTCTTCTGTTTCGGGTTCAGTAGCTGTTTCAGCGAAGGCAAAATTTGAAAGAATGCTGGATAGCACAAAACAACTTAAAAAGTGCGGTCGACATTTTTTAAGTTTTTCTCGAATAAGAGCAGAATCCATTGCTACCTCTTATAAAGTTGATTGTCCTGAATGTTTGCCACCGTAGTCATTGATAATATGCCAATGTACTTCCGCTTTACCTTTTACTGGTTGTACTAAATCAAAGCTTGCTTCAGAAAAAGGCGCAACCATATCAGCATTTTTCACTTTATAAATTTTACTACCTTGTTTTAGTTCAATAGCTAAGTAGGTAATATGATAAGGCGTTGGATTTTTTACCACTAAAGTTTTACCATTTACTTTCCAATTCACTTTTTGGTAAGCATCAGACACAGGATAAGGTAAATTACTTGGTCGGAAAAAGAACTTTAAACGATTATTCACAGCAAACTGTAAATAATTAGGATTTTTTTCTAATTCTTTTTTGCTCGGTTTTGGTGGAATATCGAATAAATTAAAATAAAAAAGACTTTCACGATCTTGTGCTAGTGGCTCACCAGTATAGCGGATACGCAAAACTTGTTGTGATTTTGCATCCATACGTGAAACAGGCGGGGTAATAACAAAAGGTAATTTCATTGTGCTTGGATCGACATTTGTACGTCCATCATCTAACCAAGCTTGAACTAGTGCAGGGCGTTCAGAATTATTTTCTAATTGAACAGAAATATTCTTTTTATCAGCTTCATAAATAATTCGAGTACCTAAAATAACAACATTGGCCTGACTACTTAATGTAAAAAATAAAATAAAGAATCCGAATAACCATTTCAGCATAAAGATATCCTTAGCAAACTAAAAAATTAAAAAAACTCCCCTAAAAAATAGGGGAGTAATAGATGTTATAAATTATTTATAGGCAATTTGATATTGCGCTGTCGCTACAACTTTTCCTGAGGTTACTGCATTATCTCCATCTTTTACATAAAATACTTTAAAATTAAACGGAATATCATCTGCTGCAAGATCTTGTCTAATAGATATTTCTGCTGAATCAGAAGTATCATTTACTCCATCTCTTTGTTTAAAATCAACTAATTTATCATCATAAGTTAATTTAACAAATACATTTGATTTAAAACTATCTTTTACTGTATTTTTTAAATAACCAAAATCAGTTACATTTTCCTGCGGTGCAAAAAAAGAAAGAGAAACCATTCTTTCTTTATTAGGAGAACAGTTTTCTAGAATTATATCAAAATCACCAACTTTCACTTCTGATGACTTTAAAAAATCAGTATTTTTCACACTTTTTAACTCAATAGTTTTATTAGCATCTCCTTTTATACTACAAGTATTAGCTATTACTTCACCATTAAAAGTTACATTACCTTGTGTTACAAGAACTTTATTGTGATCAACTGCTCTTTCTGGAATTGAGATATCAAGAGATTCTTCTGCAAATGCAGAACCACTAAATACTGCTGCTAAGCTTAATGCAATCATTAACTTTTTCATATTATTTATCCTTAATATAAAAATAATCCAATTTTTAATCTTGATTTTATTTTGTTCGAAAACAGTATAAAATCCGCCTAATATTAATCATTTTTATAGTAAAAATAAATAAAAAAACTGCTATAAATTTAATCAATTTATAGCAGTTTATATTAATTAAATATTTTAATTAATATAAATAAATTTATCTGTATGATTTTAAAAATAATTAAAAAATCTATTGAATTATAAAACTTTAAAAATTTACATAAATTTAACTTAAGTTATTATAATTAAGTGGCGTTCACCTATCAATTCTGGCACATTTAATTGGTAAATATTTTTAACTGAAAATTGTTGGTCTAATTCATTTACTTCATCTTGACGATATATCCCTTTCAATGCATAAAAATAACCATCTTTATTTGGTAAATGCTGACACCAATCAGTCATATCTTTTAATGAAGCAAATGCTCTACTCAATACACCATCAAATAATTGTTCAGGTTGGTATTCTTCAACGCGACTTAATACTGGCTCAACATTATTTAAACCGAGCTCACGAACAGCATTACGAATAAAGCTAATTCGTTTTCCTAAACTATCTAATAATACAAATTGCTTGTCAGGGTTAATAATAGCCAAAGGTAAACCTGGTAACCCAGGACCAGTCCCCACATCAATAAAACGTTCACCTTCTAAATAAGGACTTATAATAATGCTATCCAAAATATGTTTAACTAACATCTCTATTGGATCACGTACTGATGTTAAGTTGTATGCTTTATTCCATTTGTGAAGTAATAATACAAATTTAACTAACTGTACTTTCTGTTGATCGGTTATCGAAAGTGCGGTTTGTTTTAATAAAGTTTCTAATTTTTGGCTTAATTGCTGTTCGAGGTTAATCATTATTCACCACGCTTTAACATTCCTTGCTTTTTCAAATTTACTAATAAAATTGAAATAGCAGCAGGGGTAATACCTGAAATACGTGAAGCTTGTCCAATAGAAACAGGACGATGCTGCTCTAATTTAGCCCTAACTTCATTGGATAAACCAGAAACGACTGAATAATCAAAATTTGCTGGAATTGTGGTATTTTCGTGGCGTTTTTGACGCTCAATTTCTTCTTGTTGATGTTCAATATAACCTTGATATTTAATCGCAATTTCCACTTGTTCAACTGCTTCTTTATCTTTCATTGCAGGTTGGAATGGTGTAAGGGTAGTCAAAATTTGGTAATTTATTTCAGGACGACGTAATAAGTCTTCACCGTTAGCTTCACGTACTAATGGGCTACTCAATACTTGATTGGCTTCTTCTAAATATTCTGAACGTGGATGTAACCAAATTTGACGTAAGCGTTGGCGTTCTAACTCAATATTTTCCATTTTTTGATTAAATCTCGCCCAACGTTCTTCTGTAATTAAACCTAATTCTTGTGCAATTGGTGTTAAACGACTATCCGCATTGTCTTCACGCAATAATAAGCGATATTCAGCACGCGAGGTGAATACACGGTAAGGCTCTTTTGTACCTAAAGTACAAAGATCATCGACTAATACGCCAACATAAGCTTGATCCCGACGTGGGAACCAAGCATCTTTTTCTTGTACAAATAAACCAGCGTTAATACCTGCTAACAAACCTTGTGCAGCGGCTTCTTCATAACCAGTTGTCCCGTTAATTTGACCAGCAAAGAATAAACCTGATATAGATTTGGTTTCTAGGGTTGGCTTAAGATCACGTGGATCAAAATAATCATATTCAATTGCATAACCCGGTTTAACAATACGTGCTTTTTCCATCCCCTTCATTGAATTCACGATCTTCATTTGTACATCAAAAGGTAAACTAGTTGAGATCCCATTTGGATAGATCTCATTACTAGTTAAACCCTCAGGTTCAAGATAAATTTGATGTGAATTACGTTCAGAGAAACGCATTACTTTATCTTCAATAGATGGGCAATAGCGTGGGCCAATCCCTTCTATAATTCCTGCATACATTGGACTACGATCCAAATTGTTCCGTATTACTTCGTGGGTTTGTTCGTTAGTATGGGTTATAAAACAAGGAATTTGACAAGGATGTTGATCTACCGATCCCATAAAAGAAAATACAGGCAATTTTTCGTCACCATGTTGTTTTGCTAAGATTGAAAAATCAATGGTTCTTGCATCAATTCGTGGTGGTGTACCTGTTTTTAAGCGATCTACTCGTAAATTGAGATCACGTAAACGATCTGCAAGCATTACAGAAGCGGGATCACCTGCACGACCACCTGTATAATTTTCTAAACCAATATGGATCTTACCTGATAAGAAAGTACCAGCTGTTAAGATCACCGCTTTCGCACGGAATTTCAAACCCATTTTGGTTTCGACACCTGAAACACGATCCCCTTCTAAAATAATATCTGTAACTTCTTGTTGAAAAATATCTAAATTATCTTGATTTTCTAAAGCTATACGTACTGCTTGACGGTATAAGACACGGTCAGCTTGAGCACGTGTTGCACGTACAGCAGGGCCTTTACTGCTGTTCAATGTGCGAAATTGGATACCTGCTTGGTCAGCTGCAGTCGCCATTAGACCACCCATTGCATCAATTTCTCTAACTAAATGACCTTTTCCAATTCCACCAATTGCAGGGTTACAAGACATTTGACCTAATGTATCAACATTGTGTGTTAATAGCAGTGTTTTTAATCCCATACGTGCTGGTGCGAGTGCAGCTTCTGTTCCTGCGTGGCCACCACCAATCACGATCACATCATAATTTTCAGTATAAAACATAATAACCTTTACTAATTTTATCTCTTATTTTTTTGATCTCTTGATCCTTTATTTAGCTGGTTGGTTATTCTACTGAAATTTGTTGATCCTTGAAAGAAACATTTTGTGATCAAGAATAGATCCGAATAGGGAAAGATCGTTTGTTAATAAAAATAAGATCTTTTTATATAAAGAGATCTTATTATTGCTATTATTAAGATCATTATGATCTGTGATTAAGATCTTTTTACTATTTAAAATGAATAAGTTAGATCTAATTTTATCCTGTTAAGATCTCTCTTTTTGATATTAAAAATCTTGTGTAAAAAAAGCTAAGTTATCCACATAACAAAAATAAAGTAATGTTATTCATTGTATAAAAACAGATTTTATACAGTTTTTAACATACTTATTCACAGAATAATTAGAACTTGAATGTTTAAATAGAAAACAAAAAGAGAATAAAAAATGATATGTAAAAAACTAACATATCATTTTTATATGAGGAAAATACTATAATTTATTAATGAATTGAGGTAACCATTCTTCTGCTGTTTCTTCTGGATCGCTAATGTGTAATATGTCCATTCTTAATGAATCACAAACTTGCAAAGCATCTTTACTTGAAAGTAATTTTTCAACCTGATCCACCGCATAGCAAAAGGTATCATAATCGGAATTTCCTAATCCGATCACCGCAAAGCGTAAATAAGATAAGGGTTCCGAATGAAAGGCTAATTTTTCAAATAATGGTTTTATATTATCAGGTAATTCACCTGCACCATGTGTTGAAGTAACTACTAACCAACATTGTTCATTGATAACATCTTCAAAACTTGGACCATGTTCTAAACGTACAACATAGTCTTGTTGTTCAAGCACATCAGCAATATGTTCTGCCACATATTCTGCACCACCGAGTGTACTTCCCGTAATGATACAAATTTTTGGTTTCATTAATTCCTCCCAAAAAATAAGGCCTAGAAAAACTAAGCCTTAATAAAAAATCAATTATACGTTGTCAATTTTACCTAACAATGAACGTAAACGTTCCTGCCAGTTTTGGTGTTCACTTTTGAGTTGCTCATTTTCATTGCGCAATGCTTCATAAGCCTGTTGTGATTGCGTATTTTTTTCTTTTAATTCATCAATTTCTAATTGAAGCAATTGAATAGTTTCAACAGCTTGTTTAATTTTTTCTTCTAATTGATCTAAAATTTCTAAAGACATAAAAGCTTCCTCTACGAATGTAATAAATGTTGCTTATTCTACTCTAGTTAACTTTGATGTTAAACAGATGAATACAATTTCGATCTAACCTTAGCATAATTTCCTACTTCATTCGAAAAAATTATCATTATTTTTCATTTTTTATTACGCAATCGTTTGCTAAGTGCTAGAATAGCGCCAAATTTTTCATCAACCAAAGCAAAGGATAATAAAATGAATAGAGCATTAGCGATTGAATTTTCAAGAGTAACTGAAGCTGCCGCCCTTGCGGGTTTTGCTTGGTTAGGTCGTGGTGATAAAGATGCTGCAGATAATGCTGCAGTTCAAGCAATGCGTTTAATATTAAATCAAGTGGATATGTCCGGTGAAATTGTTATCGGTGAAGGTGAGATAGATAAAGCACCGATGCTTTATATTGGTGAAAAAGTGGGAACGGGAAAAGGTGAAAATGTGTCAATCGCAGTTGATCCTATTGAAGGGACTCGAATGACAGCAATGGGACAAGCCAATGCACTATCCGTATTAGCTGCTGGTGGTAAAGATACTTTTTTAAAAGCCCCTGATATGTATATGGAAAAATTGGTAGTAGGACCAGAAGTTAAAGGAATGATCGATCTTAATCTTCCATTAGAGCAAAACCTTCGACGTGTAGCTTCCAAAATGGGTAAGCTTCTTTCTCAGTTAACTGTTATCACATTAGATAAACCTCGTCACCAAGAAGTCATCAAAAAAATGCAACAACTCGGTGTGAAAGTATTAGCTATTCCCGATGGTGATGTCGCAGCTTCAATTTTATGCTGTTTACCTGATGGTGGTGTAGATATGCTTTATGGCATTGGTGGTGCTCCAGAAGGTGTTGTAGCAGCAGCGGCAATTCGTGCTTTAGGTGGTGAAATGCAAGCACGTTTATTGCCTCGCCATCAAGTAAAAGGTAATACACCAGAGAATCAAGTAATTGCAGCAGATGAAATTCGTCGTTGCCAAGAAATGGGTATTGAAGTAAACAAAGTACTGAAGTTAGAAGATCTTGTACGCGATGATAACTTAGTTTTCTCTGCGACAGGTATTACAAACGGTGATTTGTTGAAAGGTATTCATCGTAAAGGAAACCTTGCTACTACAGAAACATTACTAATTCGTGGTCGTTCTCGTACTATCCGCCGTATTCAGTCGATTCATTATTTAGATAGAAAAGACACCGCACTTTATCGCATTATTGGTGCTTAGTTATTTGTTAATCAATTTATGCCATAATTTATAATATCATTTATAAATGATACAAAAACTCGCTTTTGGGTTTTATTGGGAAAATGCTATATTGAGCAACTTTATAGCAAAGATAGGATTAATTATGGCACAATTTTCTGAAGTTTCACCTTCACAAGCACTTGCTCTTATGCAGGAACAAGGGGCAACATTAGCTGATATTCGTAATGAAACTCATTTTTCATCAGCTCATCCTAAAGGTGCATTTCATTTAACTAATGAAAGTTATGGGCAATTTGAATTAGAAAATGATGATGATCACCCCATTTTAGTGATTTGTTATCACGGTGTAAGTAGTCGTGGAGCCGCTATGTATTTGCTTGAACAAGGCTATACGCAAGTGTATAGCATTAGAGGTGGATTTGAAGCTTGGGAAAAAGAAGGATTGCCTATTGTGACTGGCTAATTAAAGCCAGTCGCCACATAAAATAAAACAGCGTAAAAAACAATCGCATTTACGATTAATAAATTGCGTGCTAATATTTCTTTCGTTTGGTGTAATTTATAAACCCATCTTGCCACAATTGCCAAATAAAAAGGATAAACCCAAAGGAAAATAGACATAAAAGTTTGTTGTCCGTTAGTTAAACTGGGATTCTTCAGTAAGTTTGGTGAAATTGTCAGTGCTAATGGCCATAATAGGATAGGTAAGCAGAAAATTGCAATTGCCCAACTAAATCCACTAAATCCTTTTGGTAATTCTGGTTTGCTCATTTATACCTCTTTTGAGTTGTTGAACCATACAAGATGTTATAATAACGTTTCAGTAAGTGATTAATTATCTATCTTATAGAATATTACTTATGAAATTTTCAAAAACAATCTTTTTTCTCTCTTTATTCTCTACTTCATTTTTTATTTCTAACACAGCAATTAATTTTTTGTGGTAAATTTTTCAAAAATTTACCGCACTTGATGATCTCTGCAAGAAAATACAATAAAATGAGATTGCATTTCATGTAAGCGAAAGAAAATAAAATGAAACAATCTATTCGTCACCAAAAAATTATTAATCTGGTACTTCAGAAAGGTTATATCAGTACAGATGAGTTAGTCACATTACTAGATGTTAGCCCACCGACAATTCGTCGAGATTTGAATGAGCTTGCAGAAAAAAATCTTATCCGCCGTCATCATGGTGGAGCTGCTTCTCCTTCTACCGCTGAAAATAGTGATTATGTTGATCGTAAAAATTTCTTTTTAAAAGGAAAAAATTCTATTGCTCAACAAGTTTCTCATCAAATCCCTAATGGTGCATCCTTGTTTATCGATATTGGTACAACACCTGAGGCAGTGGCAAGTGCATTACTCAACCACCAGAAATTGCGTATTGTGACTAATAATATTAATGCGGCTTATATTTTAATGCAGAATGAAACTTTCGATATTATTTTAGCGGGAGGATCACTGCGGCAAGATGGGGGCATTATTGGTGAAGCAACAATGGCATTTATTTCTCAATTCCGTTTAGATTTTGGAATTTTAGGCATTAGTAGTATCGATTTAGATGGATCACTATTAGATTATGATTATCATGAAGTCCAAGTTAAACGTGCAATTATTGAAAGCTCAAGAGAAACATTTTTGGTAACCGATCATTCTAAATTTACTCGCAGAGCAATGGTACGTTTGGGTTCTATCAGTGATGTTAATCACGTGTTTACTGACGCATTACCGCCAGAGCCTATTTTAGAAATTTTAAAAGCAAATCATGTGAAGCTACACGTTTGTGAATAATATTAAAAATAAAAATAGTGTGTTCTATTTTATAGAAATCAGTCTTTTAGTTTAGTTGAATATGCTATTCATTATACTAAAGCACATATTCATGAATAGCACATTTTAATTTTTCAACACCTTTTGACATTATTTGTCTGAATCATTGAAATGCCATTGCCAATAATGTGATTGGGTGTAAACAAGTCAGATTGGTTGACATATCAATCTGCCATTTACAAGTTTCACATTCTGAAACCACATAATCAAAACCACCTTCATTAATGTGACGGAATAATGGGTTACCAATGGCTTGTGCAACATCATAGTTTTCTGATTTGAAGCCATAAGTTCCTGCAATACCACAACATTGTGATGGTAAAATTACAATTTCAATACCTGGAATTTGTTTTAATACCTCTAAAGTGTAAGGTGCCCAACCTGCTTTTTCGACGTGGCAGGCAGTGTGATAAGCTACACGTAACGGCAATTCTTTGAATGGAAAATAACATCCTTCCTGCATTAATTTATACAGATAGCGTGTTACAATATGGATGTGTGGACGCACTTTTTGGTTATCCATTCCTAAAATATGATGGTATTCATCACGCAAGTTCATTGTACAGCTTGATGAAGTACCAACAACTTCTAAACCAGACTCGTCAATTGTTTTGCCCAAATATTTAAGGTTAAATTCAGCTTGTTTTTTTGCACGTTCTGGAAAACCATTCACTGATAAAGGTAAACCACAACATTTTTCTTTTTCTAATAGCATTACGCCGATATTCAGCGCATTAAAAACCTTAATCAAGTCTTTACCTAACTGTGGATTGTTGTAATTTACATAACAACCGTGATAGTACGCTACTTTTTCTTTATATAATACTTGCTCCTCAGCGGTTTTTTTCAAATACCAACTACGGAAGGAACCAAAGGAATATTTTGGTAATGTGCGGTGTTTACTCACATTTAAAGTTTTTTCTAATAAAAAGCGTGTTGCTTTTAGACCAGTAATGGTATTTACAATTGGTGCAAATGGCGTATTCATTTTGCCCATAATGTCAGTATTACTTAACACTGCATCACGTAATTTATGCATTAATGGTTTATTTTGGCGTTCAATATGATTATTGCGCGCACGCACAATTAAATCGCCAATTTTTACATCAGAAGGACAAGCCACTTCACAACGTTTACAGTTGGTACAATATTTAAGTGCTTCATCATAAAGCTCAGCGCTTTTTAAGCGTAAACGCTCACCATCAGGACCTGCTTGTTTTGGTCCAGGGTAAAATGGATTTTGGCGAGAAACAGGGCAAACTGCAGTACACGCAGTACATTTAATACAGCTTTCGAAACTTTCATCAACGTGATGATGAGTCATCGGTGCTGCCATATTTTGTTTTGCACTTTCTACTAACTGTTGAAGATTCATTATTCACCTCCAATCTGTTCTGCAGCAACTAATGCTGTAACGATTGCTACACCAGATCCGCAACCGAGTTCAATACCATTGAACCCGCCCACAATATTGCCAACGGCATATAAATTTTCAAAAAATTGACCGCTCTTTTGTACTCTACAACGACCATCAATTACCACACCAGTTGAGTGATAAGGTTGTGGTGCAGAAAAACGAGATTGGGTCCAAGTCATACGATCATTTGCTTTAAACGAACCAATTTCACACATATCTAGATTAAAAATAGGTTCATAGATTTTCTCAAATTCTGCTACTAGACCTTTACTAAAGAAGCTACCGGTTGCAAGTACCACGTGTTTAGTTTTGATTGGTACTTCTTGGTGAAGTTGTGTATAGACTTGGGTTACTTGTTGGTTTTCCACATCTGCAGAAATGACTTTATCACCGTTCATCATAAAACCGCCAAGAGATTTAAAATATGCGGTTAATTGTTTGTGCTGGCGCATACCAAGTAAAGAAGGCGGTAAAGTCGGTAATTCAAACAATTCCAATTTAGTTGCTTGTTTCAGTACAGTGAAAAATTCTTGTGTTTCTAAACCAAAACATGCTGGTAAAAATACAGCTTCAGCACCTTTTGCCGCTTCTCTAATTTCTGAAATTAAATCACTAAATGCTAATTTATGTTCAAGCAGTTGTGCAATATTTACACTACGGAATTCTCTTGAATTTTGGCGTAAATGATCAAGTTCAGGAATATTTAAATAACCTGTGTTGACATTACAATGAGCAAATTGTGCTTGTTGTACTAAGTTGTCAGCTAATAATTGTGGTTGGAAATCGTGGTAACCTTCGATTCCTAATACTGCAATATTTTTGTAAGGAAAAGGCGTATTACCTGTTACTGTTGGTACGCTATTGGGTGATAACCAAGTTGGACGTAAACCGCCTAATGGCGTTACACGAAAATGGTTGCCTTCTGATTGACTACCGACTAAAGAAAGATTCAATTGCTGCGCTAATTGTTCAAACACCTGTACTTTTTCGAGTACTTTTTCTTTACCTACTAAACAATAAGGGTGCTGTGGTGCTTGTTCTAAAAGTGCGGTGTAATTTTGTTCAAAATTATCAATTCGATCGCCATTAGGTAACTGACTTAACAAATCTAATGAACCTGAAGAAAAATCAATTGCAGCTTGACCATTATTAATAATTACACAACGTTTTCCTTGTTTTTGCAGTGCGATCCCACAGGTTAAACCGGCAAGACCACCACCAATAATGATTACATCAAAATTCATTGTCATCTGTCCCTTGCTGAGCTTGTTGTTCAAGCGGTTTCACATCATTCAAGCCAAGTAAGCTGTAATATACCCAAGAAGTAAAATCAGCCTCACGAATGGCTTCTCCCCAAGCGATTGGTTCAATACCTCTCCAACGTTCTTCCATAAATGAAGATAATTGGGTAGTAGATTGACGAGGAGTAGCCACGCCAAAACGTGACATTAATCCGGCTGCTCTACAAGCACAAAGTTCGGCCTGGCAAGTCCCCATACCCACACGAGTGCGGCGGCGTAAATCCACTAAATTGTTAACGCTTAATTCATCTACTGCATATCGAACTTCACCCGCAGTTACAGCTTCACATTCACAGACTAATGTACGATCTAAACGTTCTGTTTGTAATAAACGGGTTGCACGTGAGCCGTGGCGATAAACCGCAGAGTAACGAATAGTACTTGGTAATGAAATCACGCGTTTATTTGTTTCCAAACGGCTTTCATTTGAACCGGGTAATGCTTGTTTCGCTGTAACACATTCGGCATTTTTATTTAATTTTTTGCAAACTAAATCTGTTGCCCACTCTGCCATTAAGCGGTAAGTCATTAATTTACCACCAGTAATAGTGATAAAACCATCTAATCCGTCACGTTCAGCGTGGTCGAGTAAGACGATACCACGGCTTACATTACGTCCTGATGGATCATCATCTGTTGCTACAAGAGGACGAACACCTGCGTAAGCACGTAATACACGAGTGTGGCGTAGTGATGGGGCGAGTTTTTCACCTTCGCGGAATAAAATATCCACTTCTTCAGGGGTAACCACCATATTATCAATTTGATCGTAAGGAATGCGACTTGAAGTAGTTCCTATTACACAAATTGTATCACCCGGAACAAGAATATCTGCATCAGCAGGTTTACGGCAGCGGTTAATCACCATTTTATTAATGCGGTGTCCCATTACTAATAATGCACCTTTGGCTGGGAACATACGAATTTTTAAATCTGCGTATTCTGCAATGCCTTGCCCCCAAATACCACCTGCGTTGACCACAATAGGTGCGAAAAATTGTCGCTGAATTTTGTATTTATGATCGTAAACGCTCACGCCAATGATACGGCCACCTTCTCGAATTAAATTTGATACCTCACAATAAGTGAAAACACGAGCTCCATTTTCGGTGGCATCTAGCATATTAGAGGCAGTTAAACGGAAAGGATCAATTGAACCATCAGGTACTACAACGGCACCTATTAGATCTGGATTGACTGATGGCTCCATATGTTTTGCTAGGTCAGGATCAATTGCAACAGTTTCAATACCAGCAAGGGTGCAACTTTCAATGAATTTTTTCTGATAAGCAAGGTCATCTTCAGGTAGAGTGATAAATAAACCTTCGGTTTCATCAACACAGTGACGAGCGATTTGACGTAGAATTTTGTTCTCTTCAATACATTCTTTAGCGGATTCAGGATCATTTACTGCATACCGTGCACCACTGTGTAATAAACCGTGGTTTCTACCTGTTGCACCGGTCGCAATATCCCTTCTCTCCAACAAGATACAATTTATTCCGCGTAATGCGCAATCTCGAGCAATACCAGCGCCAGTTGCGCCACCACCAATGATAATCACATCTGTACTAATAGGTGCATTATCAGGGGTAGTTTTATACATTTGAGGTGATATTCTCATCATTCCTCTCCCACATAAGTAAAAATGCTCAATAAAAATGATACTTCTGATGTCATTTTAGGCTAAACACTCATTGCTAAACAATCATTTGATTGAAAAAGAAATTTTATTTGTGATAAATATCACAATTTATTTTCTAAATAATGCAAGTGAACGAGATTTTTTGTGAATTCACTCACAAATTGACACAATTCCCCTTTTCAGTTTTTTCTTTTCCCTTATTATCAGTGTGAGATTCTTATAAAAAGAATGTTGTGATAAAAAATTTTTAGAAATCCTATTAAAAACATTATTGGAGAATTGTATGTTTGGTCCATTTAAACCTGCTCCGCATATTGCAGAGCTTCCAGCGGACAAAATAGATGCCAGATATCGTTTCTTGCGTTGGCAAGTATTCGCAGGGATCTTTTTTGGTTACGCAGCTTATTACTTTGTACGTGCTAACTTCGACTTAGCACAAAAAGGTTTGATCGAAGCTGGTATGTATAACAAAGCTGAACTTGGTATTATCGGTACGGGTGCAGGTTTAGCATACGGCTTATCAAAATTCTTTATGGCATCAATCTCTGACCGTTCAAATCCAAAAGTATTTTTACCTTTCGGTCTTTTACTTTCTGGTTTATGTATGACCATGATGGGTTTAATGCCTTGGGCTACATCAGGCATCGCAGTGATGTTTGTGCTGATTTTCTTAAACGGTTGGTTCCAGGGTATGGGTTGGCCTCCGTGTGGCCGTACAATGGTTCACTGGTGGTCTAAATCAGAACGTGGTTCTATCGTGTCTATTTGGAATACAGCTCACAACTTAGGGGGAATGGTACCAGGTGCGATGGTATTACTTGCAAGTGCTATCTACTTCAGCACTCACGGTGTGGAAGCAACAGCGAAAGATGTATGGCAACAAGCACTTTACTATCCAGGTATCGCTGCAATGATCGCTGCGATTCCTATTTATTTTGTGATGAAAGATACTCCACAATCTTGCGGTTTACCACCAATTGAAAAATGGCGTAATGACTATCCAGATGACTATAATGAAAAAACATATGAACACGATTTAACAACAAAAGAAATCTTCGTGACTTATGTATTGAAAAATAAACTATTATGGTACATCGCAATCGCTAACGTGTTTGTCTATTTAATCCGCTATGGCGTTTTAAAATGGTCTCCAGTGTATCTTGGTGAAGTAAAACACTTTAATATTAAAGGTACTGCTTGGGCATATACAATTTATGAATTAGCAGCGATTCCAGGTACATTATTGTGTGGTTGGGTATCAGACCACGTGTTCAAAGGTAAACGTGGTTTAACAGGATTCATTTTTATGATTTTAACCACAGCTGCAGTAGTTGCATTATGGTTAAACCCAGCAACACCAGAGCACGAATTAGCACAGTATGCAGGTCACGCTTGGTATGAAAACCCATATCAATTAATGGACTTTATTCTCATGACAACGATAGGTTTCTTAATTTATGGTCCTGTAATGCTTATCGGTTTACATGCACTTGAGCTTGCACCGAAAAAAGCAGCAGGTACATCAGCAGGTTTCACAGGGCTATTCGGTTACCTCGGTGGTACAGTTTCTGCATCAGCAGTGGTTGGTTGGGCAGCAGAATACTATGGCTGGGACGGCGGTTTCTATGTAATGATTGCTGGTGGTATATTAGCCATTCTATTAATGTTTATCACTATGATTGAAGAAAGTAAGCATAAAGCAAAACTTGAAGATCACTACGGTAAATAATTAATGTAATAAAAAGGAAGATATGCAAATGCAATCTTCCTTTTTTGTTTAACAAACTTTTCAATCAATGGATATTTTGAAGGAGACTTACTTTATGACGTTAAGCAAATTCACATTTTCTTTATCTATCCTAACTCTCACACTTGGTTTAACTCAAACAGTACAAGCAATCGATTCTTGCCAGCTTCCACATAAAACAGCATTACCTCAATATGAATATACGTTAAATAAAGTAATGGAAGTAAATGGTCGACAAGGTATCACAACCGATGGTAAACACCTTTATGTGTCTGGTAGCACTACTCTCGCTAAATACGATATGAATGGTAAATTGCTTTATGAAAATAAAACCCCTTTCGTCGGTTATCAAAAAGAAGCTAATCACATCGGAGATATTGATATTTACAACAATGAATTGTATGTCTCATCTGAATGGTTTGCCGATGGTGTAGGTACTAATATCCAAATTGCAATTCATGATGCAGATACACTCGCATTAAAACGTGCGTTTGACTTTAATCCCGATTCAGGTCAGGTAGAAGTGTCAGGGATTACAGTAGATACTGTGAATAAAAGTATTTGGATGGCATCTTGGGTTGGTGAAGAGAGCGGTCGATATTTATACGAATATGATCTTGAAACTGGTAAATATAAACGCAAAGTACATTTACAACCTGTCCCACAATGGATTCAAGGGGTATTTGCGTATGAAGGGAAATTATACCTCACAGCTGATGACGGTACAGCAGATGAAAAAGAACATGATCATTTATATCGCGTCGAGATTTCAGATAAACATAATGAGGGGCGTGTTGTCTTAGAACGCACCTTAGATGATGTAAAAGATTATGGTGAAATTGAAGGATTAGTAGTTAATCCAATGACTAAACAAATGATTATCCATTCCAACCGTGGCAAACAAATTGTTTTAGGTATGCCAAAAGGCTTCTATCCTGGTTATGATCGTGAAATTAATGAGCTTTATTTCTACGATATGAAACCAAGATGTGAAAAATAATAACTTGATTAACAAGAGGACCTATCTATGAAATTAAAAGCAATCGCTACCGCAATTGCGGTTTCAACATTAGCGGCTTGTTCGAGCCAAACTATGATGAGTAGTAGTGACAAATTAATTATTGCTCACCGTGGTGCAAGTGGCTATTTACCTGAGCATACTCTTGAATCTAAAGCATTAGCATTTGGTCAAAAAGCCGATTATTTAGAACAAGATTTAGCGATGACCAAAGATAATCGCTTAATTGTCATTCACGATCACTTCTTAGATGGCTTAACTGATGTGGCAAAAAAATTCCCAAATCGAGCAAGAAAAGATGGTCGTTACTATGTAGTTGACTTCACATTAAAAGAAATTCAAAGCCTTGAAATGACCGAAAACTTCAAAATGGAAAACGGCAAACAAGTCCAAGTGTATCCAAACCGTTTCCCACTTTGGAAATCACATTTCCGTATCCATACTTTTGAAGAAGAAATCGAATTTATCCAAGGTTTAGAAAAATCTACTGGTAAAAAAATTGGTATCTACCCAGAAATCAAAGCACCTTGGTTACATCACCAAGAAGGCAAAGACATTGCAACTGCAACATTAAAAGTGTTGAAACAATACGGTTATGACACCAAAGACGATATGGTTTACCTACAAACCTTCGACTTCAATGAGTTAAAACGCATTAAAACAGAATTACTGCCAAAAATGGGCATGGACATTAAACTTGTTCAGTTAGTGGCATATACCGATTGGCACGAAACTGAAGAGAAAAATGCACAAGGCAAATGGGTGAACTACGATTACGATTGGATGTTCAAACCAGGCGCAATGGCTGAGGTGGCTAAATATGCTGATGGCGTTGGTCCAGGTTGGTATATGTTAGTTGATAAAGAAAAATCAAAAGTGGGCAACATTGTTTACACCCCATTAGTGAAAGAACTTGCTAACTACAAAATGGAACTTCATCCGTACACAGTGCGTAAAGATGCATTACCTGAATTCTTCACAGACGTGAATCAAATGTACGATGCATTATTAAATAAAGCAGGTGCAACAGGCGTGTTCACCGACTTCCCTGATACTGGCGTGGAGTTTTTGAAGAAACATAAATAATCGTGATTAAAGGTAGCAAAAGCAGTATTTAAATGTTACAGGAGGTACGAAAGAGCGGTCAATTTTTACAGTGTTTTTTATTGTTAAAAATGACCGCTTTTATTATGAGTAAAAAATAAACTAATCAGTATTTCAATTCGCATTTATCTTTCTACATTATCCTTTTAGGAGAATTCATATGGACAAATCACTCAAAGCCGCTTGTATTGGTGAATTTTTTGGCACAGCACTTCTGATTTTCTTTGGTGTAGGATGTGTCGCAGCCTTGAAAGTTGCAGGTGCAAATTTTGGACAATGGGAAATTAGTATTATGTGGGGAATGGGTGTAGCATTAGCTGTTTATGCTTCTGCAGGCTTATCTGGCGCACATTTAAACCCTGCCGTCACTATTGCGTTGTGGAAATTTGCTTGTTTTGATGGCAAAAAAGTCCTGCCATATATTGTGTCACAAGTTGCAGGTGCGTTTTTTGCCGCCGCTTTAGTGTATTTTCTTTATTACAATTTATTTATTGATTTAGAAACTACACAAAATATTGTTCGTGGTACCCCTGAAAGCTTATCTTTAGCTGGGACATTCTCTACTTATCCACATCCAAGTATCAGTGTTTTTCAAGCCTTTTTAGTTGAATTGGTGATCACTGCTGTTTTAATGGCATTAATTCTAGCCCTTACAGATGATGGCAATGGATTACCACGAGGACCTCTTGCACCTTTATTAATCGGAATTCTTATTGCAGTCATTGGTGGTGCAATGGGGCCTTTAACAGGTTTTGCTATGAACCCTGCTCGTGATTTTGGGCCAAAACTTTTCGCAAGTATGGCTGGTTGGGGTGAGCTTGCGATGACTGGTGGACGAGAAATCCCTTACGTATTAATCCCAATTATTGCTCCTGTAGTAGGAGCTCTTTTTGGTGGTTGGATTTATACCAAATTTGTGGGTAAAAACTTACCTTGTAATTGTAAATAATTCACGTTGATTAAAAAGGACAGATTATGACAGAGAAAAAATACATTATTGCTTTAGACCAAGGCACAACTAGTTCAAGAGCAGTACTACTTGATCACGATGCTAATGTTGTTGAAATTGCTCAACGTGAATTTACGCAAATTTATCCACAGGCTGGGTGGGTCGAACATAATCCGATGGAAATCTGGGCAACCCAAAGTTCAACATTAAATGAAGTGGTAGCGAAAGCAGGTATTACATCTGATCAAATTGTAGCGATTGGTATAACTAACCAACGTGAAACTACAATTGTCTGGGAAAAAGAAACAGGAAAACCTGTTTACAACGCTATTGTATGGCAATGCCGCCGTACTACGGATATTACCGATAAATTAAAAGAAGATGGATACGAAGACTATATCAGAAAAACCACGGGCTTGGTGGTGGATCCTTATTTTTCAGGTACTAAGGTCAAGTGGATTTTAGATAATGTAGAAGGTGCAAGAGAAAAAGCTGAGCGTGGTGAATTATTGTTTGGTACCGTGGATACGTGGTTAGTGTGGAAATTAACGCAGGGACGTGTGCACGTAACAGATTATACTAATGCCTCTCGTACAATGTTGTTTAATATCCGCACTCTACAATGGGATGAGAAAATGTTGGAGATTTTGGATATACCACGTTCAATGTTGCCAGAGGTACGTAATTCTTCAGAAATTTATGGACAAACGAATATTGGTGGAAAAGGCGGTGTACGTATTCCTGTAGCAGGTATTGCTGGAGATCAACAAGCTGCTCTTTATGGTCATCTCTGTGTTACCCCTGGGCAAGCGAAAAATACGTACGGTACAGGCTGTTTTATGTTGATGCATACTGGTGATAAAGCTGTACAGTCAAAAAATGGTTTATTAACGACAATTGCTTGTAATGCAAAAGGTGGACCTGCGTATGCTCTTGAAGGCTCTATTTTTATGGGTGGAGCATCTATCCAGTGGTTACGTGATGAACTTAAAATTGTCCACGATAGTTATGATTCCGAATATTTTGCGACTAAAGTGCCAGATTGTAATGGTGTTTATGTCGTGCCAGCCTTTACTGGATTGGGTGCACCATATTGGGATCCTTATGCACGAGGTGCTATTTTAGGGCTTTCTCGAGGAGCAAATCGCAACCATATTGTGAGGGCAACATTAGAATCCATTGCCTATCAGACTCGTGATGTATTAGAAGCAATGCAATCTGATTCAGGTGAAACATTAAGTACATTACGTGTTGATGGTGGCGCGACAGCAAATAACTTCTTGATGCAATTCCAAGCAGATATTTTAGCAACTAAAGTAGAAAGACCAAAAATTAAAGAGGTGACAGCATTAGGTGCAGCTTATCTTGCAGGGCTAGCGACGGGGTTCTGGAAAGATCTTGACGAATTACGTGATAAGGCAGCTATTGAGAAAACCTTTATTCCAGATGTTGATGAAGTAAAACGTAATCGTCGTTATAAAGGATGGAAAAAAGCAGTTAAACGAGCATTAGAATGGGAGAAAGATGAAGATTAACTCTGATTAAATAAGTAAAAAGAGCGGTTGATATTTCAGTATTATGTGGTAATTATAAAGACCGAAATACCATCTTCGCCATAGTAAAATATTGATACCCTTAATCCTGAAAAAAGTAAGGTTAAGGGTACTTATTTTGATTGGTTTCAACTACTTAATCGGTAAAAAATAAAGATAATTTAACAGGATGGCCTTTAAATTATTTCTTAATATTAAATAAATAATCAATAAAATATATATTTATTCATCATTCAGTAATAATTATAATTGTTTCCAACAAGTCGGCCGATTTGTTACAGATAAAGTATTTTTATTTTTAATGGAGAATGACTATGTCAAATCGTAAATTTCTTGAAGTTTTAACCCCAGAAAACAGCCAACTTATTTTTATTGATCACCAACCACAAATGGCATTTGGTGTTCAATCAATCGACCGCCAAACTTTAAAAAATAATGTGGTTGCATTAGCAAAATCAGCAAAAGTATTTAATATTCCAACAACAATTACTACTGTTGAAACTGAAGGTTTCTCTGGTCACACTTACCCAGAATTATTAGCGGTATTCCCTGATCACAAAATCCTTGAGCGTACTTCAATGAACTCTTGGGATGATCAAAACGTGCGTGATGCGTTAGCCGCAAATGGCCGTAAAAAAGTAATCGTTGCGGGTTTATGGACAGAAGTGTGTAACTTAAGTTTCGCTTTATGTGCAGCTTTAGAAGGCGACTATGAAATCTATATGGTTGCAGATGCATCAGGTGGTACTTCAGTAGAAGCACACAAATATGCGATGGATCGCATGACTCAAGCAGGCATTATTCCTGTAACTTGGCAACAAGTGTTACTTGAGTGGCAACGTGACTGGGCTAAGAAAGATACCTATGATGCAGTGCTTGATATCGTGAAAGAGCATTCAGGTGCTTACGGTATGGGTGTTGACTATGCTTATACAATGGTTCACAAAGCACCTGAGCGTGTTGAACATGGTGAGCGTATCGGTCCAAACCCTGCGAAATAATATCGCTTAAAATTTAACGCTTAATAAAGTGCGGTGTGATTTTGCAAAAATTTGTCAAAATCACGCCGCTTGTTTTATAGGTGATCGAATGAAACTTTATCTTCTCACATTTGGTGTGGGTGTCTTAGTTGGCGTCATCTATTATGCTTTAGATGTTCGCTCTCCTGCACCACCCATCGTGGCATTAGTCGGGCTGCTCGGAATTTTACTCGGCGAGCAAATGATCCCCGTCGCAAAACAGCTTTTTAAAGGCAATGATTTCGTGAATGCCTGCCACGCTACTCAAACAACGGAGCATGTTCTGGGTCAATTACCGGGTAAACATTCATTACACATAAAAGGAGAAAAGAATGACAGCACAAATTCCTGATCTCATTTTCTATAACGGAAAAATCACTACGCTTAATCGTGCACAACCTGTTGCTCAAGCGGTTGCGATCAAAGACGGCAAATTTTTAGCAGTGGGTAGCGATGCGGAAGTGATGCCACTTGCCACTGAAAAAACACGTTGTATCGACCTGAAAGGCAAGGGTGTTCTGCCAGGCTTATTTGATAACCATACCCACATTATTCGTGGTGGTTTGAATTACAACTTAGAATTACGTTGGGACGGCGTGCGTAGCCTTGCTGATGCAATGGCAATGCTCAAAGCGCAAGTGGATATTACGCCTGCTCCGCAATGGGTGCGTGTGGTCGGTGGTTTTACGGAACATCAATTCGTAGAAAAACGCCTGCCAACTATTCAAGAAATCAACGCTATTGCACCAGATACGCCAGTCTTTATTTTGCACCTTTATGATCGTGCACTATTAAATGGTGCAGCATTAAGAGCGGTGGGTTATACCAAAGATACGCCAAATCCTGTGGGCGGTGAAATTCTGCGTGATAGCAAGGGCAATCCAACGGGCTTATTATTGGCTAAACCGAATGCGATGATTTTATATTCAACCCTTGCTAAAGGACCAAAATTACCGTTTGAGTATCAGCTTAATTCTACTCGCCATTTTATGCGTGAACTTAACCGCTTGGGCGTAACGGGCGTGATTGATGCGGGCGGTGGTTTCCAAAACTATCCTGATGATTATGAAGTCATTCAAAAATTATCGGATGAAAATCAGCTCACGGTGCGTATTGCCTATAACTTATTTACGCAAAAGCCAAAAGAAGAGAAAGAAGACTTCTTACGTTGGACATCTTCGGTGAAATATAAGCAAGGTACAGACTATTTCCGTCACAATGGTGCGGGGGAAATGTTGGTGTTCTCAGCGGCAGACTTTGAAGACTTCCGTCAACCACGCCCAGATATGCCGCCTGAAATGGAAGGCGATTTGGAAGAAGTGGTGCGTATTCTTGCCGAAAACAAATGGCCTTGGCGTTTACATGCCACTTACGATGAAACCATTTCTCGTGCCTTAGATGTGTTTGAGAAAGTGAATAAGGATATTCCACTGCAAGGGATTAACTGGTTCTTTGACCATGCGGAAACCATTTCACAAAAATCCATTGACCGTATTGCTGAATTAGGCGGTGGCGTTGCCGTACAACATCGTATGGCATATCAAGGGGAATATTTTGTGGAGCGTTATGGCGCGGTTGCCGCAGAAGCAACACCACCAGTCAAACGCATTTTGGAAAGCGGTGTGAAAACATCAGCAGGGACAGATGCAACACGTGTAGCTTCCTATAACCCTTGGGTATCACTCTCTTGGCTTACTACAGGTAAAACCGTGGGTGGCACTCGTTTATATCCACAACGCAACTTACTTGATCGTGAAACCGCTCTGCGTATGTGGACGGAAAACGTCGCTTGGTTCTCCAATGAAGAAGGCAAACGTGGACGTATTGAAGTGGGGCAATTTGCTGATTTCATCGTACCAAGTAAAGATTACTTCACTGTTCCAGAAGATGAGATTTCTTTCTTAACCTCACATTTAACCGTTGTGGGTGGACGTATTGTGTTTGGTGATGGCGACTTTGCTTCTTTAGACGACAATCCACTTCCGCCAGCGATGCCAGATTGGTCACCAACTCGCAAATTTAAAGGCTTTGCGGCTTGGGGCGATCCTGAAGGTGCAGGTAAAAACTCACTTTCACCAATTCGCCAACAAGCCATTGCTAGCTGTGGTTGTGCAAGCTCTTGCGGATTACATGGACATGATCACGCAAAAGCTTGGGGATCATCTATTCCAAGTTCAGACTTAAAAAGTTTCTTCGGTGCATTAGGCTGTTCTTGTTGGATGGTATAAGTTAAGTGCGGTCGGTTTTGGGGGAATTTTAAATACAGCGTGCAAATTCTCCCCCAATTCCGACCGCTTGTTTTGGAGATAAAATGAGCGTATCAGAACAAAGCGGTTTTGCACCGCTAAAACAAAAGCTCTTCTTAGTGTTATGGATTGCCACCGTCTTGGGTAATGTGGGGAGCTTTATTCGAGATGTAGCAAGTGGCTGGTTAATTACCGATCTTTCTGCATCACCTGCTGCAGTTTCCCTTATTCAAGCAGCGACCACCTTACCGATTTTTCTACTCGCCATTCCTGCGGGCGTGATGGCGGATATTTTAGATAGACGCAAATTCCTTATTGGCATTCAATTTATCCTCGCATTTAGTAGCGCAAGCTTAATGTTCCTTTCTGCCACAGGTTTGCAATCCGTCACTACCTTAGTGTTATTCACCTTTATCGGTGGCGTTGGTGCTGCCTTAATGGCACCTACTTGGCAAGCCATTGTGCCGGAATTGGTTTCTCGTGCTGATTTAAAAAATGCCGTTGCACTCAATTCATTAGGCATCAACATTTCTCGTGCCATCGGGCCAGCTATTGGCGGTGTCGTCTTAGCCCAACTTGGTGCTTCGTTTGCCTATGGTATTGATGTAATCAGCTACGCTTTCGTGATTGCTGCCTTGATCTGGTGGAAACGTGCGAAAAAAGAAACGGACGAACTGGCAGAGAATTTCACAGGGGCATTTCGTGCAGGCTTGCGTTACGCCCATTCAAGCAAAGCATTGCATATCATCTTATTTAGAGCGATTTTCTTCTTCCTATTTGCCAGTGCGGTATGGGCGTTATTGCCTTTAGTCGCTCGCCAATTATTAGAAGGCACTGCAGGTTTTTACGGCATTTTATTAGCTGCTGTTGGCGTGGGAGCGATTATCGGCGCAGTTTTATTACCACGTTTAAGAAGACGCCTAAATTCCGACCAACTTTTACTCAGTGCAGCTATTCTCAGTGCCATTGTGATGGGCTTTTTAGCACTCTCACCACCAAAATGGACAGCAATTCCTGCTCTTTGCTTACTTGGTTTCGCCTGGATTACTGCCCTCACCACGTTAAACAGTGTTGCACAATCCATTTTACCTAACTGGGTACGTGGTCGCTCTTTAGCGATTTATTTAACCGTCTTCAATGGTGCAATGACGTTGGGTAGTTTAAGCTGGGGAGCGGTGGCACAATACATCGGCTTACCAAGCACCTTAGTGGTAGCGGGTGTTGCCTTAGTCATTGCTAATGCGTTGGCATACCGCAAAAAATTGCCACAGGGCGAAGATGATCTCAACCCGTCGAACCATTGGGAGCAACCGCATACCCATTCCGATGTGGCACTTGATCGCTCACCAGTCATGATTCAGGTGGAATACCAAATCAACCCAGAAAACCAATCGGCTTTCTTAAGCAAGTTACACCAATTTGCTGAACAACGCCGTAAAGATGGCGCTTATGCGTGGGGCGTATTGGAAGATGTGGAAAAACCAAATCATTTTATCGAATGGTTCTTTGTGGAAAGTTGGGCTGAGCATTTACGCCAGCACCATCGAGTTTCTCAAGCAGATGCTGATTTACAAGCAGAAGTCAATGCTTTCCACCAAGGCGATAAACCGAAAGTGAAGCATTTTGTCGGTGCGCAGAAAACGCATTAATCACAACTATTAAATAGAGCAAAGGCTTTGAGTCACTTGCTCTATTTTTATTCCATAATACCCCCCCATACTGTATTTATAAGACGGCATCCACATATTTTATGTGTCACCTTGCCAACGAATCGCTCATTTTTACTCTCTTTGATTTTTCGTTTAACTGACAAATAATACTAAGGTTTTATACTTATAAAAAATCCTTGTCAGTCGTTAAACTCACAAGGATTGTAGATTTTTAGTGCTATAAGTCTTTTGCAACAGCTACATAATGCTGAGAAATGTTAAACATTCTGACCGCACTTTATTCATATCTGATATTACTTCACTAACTCAAATTCAATCACCCAAAACTGCTCATCTTGCGGATAAATATCTTTAATCACCTGACGCAACTCTGATAATGTCATGTTTTCTTGCTGCGCATGTTGTTCTGACAAATTATCAAAATGAATTGGTGTCACCGATAGCACTTTGATGTTGGCAAAAAAGCGATCAGTCTCGTTAGTGTAAACCGCCAACACTTGATTTGGCTGAAAATACGATTCTGATTTATCACGGATGGTAATCGTTTTACAACTGGCTAGAATATCTTGTTCAAAGCGAGTAAAGAATGTGATTTTGTTCATATCCATATTATTTTCCTTACTTCTTCCAATTCTTCAATGCATCAGCAAAAGCATTGCCCATTGCATTGTTGCCAGCTGAGCGATCACGACCTTTTGTGGAAGGGTTGCTACGTGATTTTGTCGATAAAGTGCGGTCTGTTTTGTCGGAGTTTTTCACTGCACTTTCCTCTAAACGCATAGTTAGGGCAATACGTTTACGAGGCACGTCCACTTCAAGCACTTTCACTTTCACAATGTCGCCAGTTTTCACCACTTGGTGCGGATCTTCCACGAACTTATCAGAAAGTGACGAGATATGCACTAAACCGTCTTGATGTACACCGATATCCACAAAAGCACCAAAGTTAGTCACGTTGGTCACGGTGCCCTCTAAAACCATACCCGCTTTCAAGTCGCTGATTTCTTCCACGCCGTCCATAAAGGTCGCAGTTTTAAATTCACCACGCGGGTCACGACCCGGTTTTTCAAGCTCTTTGAAAATATCCTGTACGGTTGGTAAACCGAATTGGTCATCAATAAATTTTTTCGCATCAAGTTGACGAACAGCACTGGCATTGCCCATTAAATCTTGAATAGATTGTTCTGTGGCTTGTAGAATTTTTTCCACCACAGGGTAGGCTTCTGGATGCACGCCTGAAGCATCAAGTGGGTTTTTACCTTCTGCGATACGCATAAACCCTGCACATTGCTCGAACGCTTTCGGTCCTAAACGAGGCACTTTTTTCAGTTGCTCACGCGTGTCGAAACGCCCGTTTTCATCACGATAGGCAACAATATTTTGTGCGAGGGTTTTGGTCATTCCCGCGACTCGCGCCAATAATGGCACAGAGGCGGTGTTTAAATTCACGCCCACCGCATTCACGCAGTCTTCTACCACAGCATCTAATTTACGAGCTAATTGGCTTTGGTTTACATCGTGTTGATATTGTCCTACACCAATCGCTTTTGGTTCGATTTTAACTAACTCGGCTAATGGGTCTTGTAAACGACGAGCAATTGACACCGCACCACGCAAGGACACATCTAATTCTGGGAATTCTGCTGCTGCTAATTCAGAGGCGGAATAAACAGATGCACCCGCTTCGCTTACCACCACTGTTTGCGCTTGCCAGTCAGTGAATTGTTTCATAATGTCCTTGGCAAAGCGTTCTGTTTCACGAGAAGCCGTACCGTTACCAATCGCAATCAGCTCTACATTATGTTTTTTACCCAGCTGATAAATCGCCAGCGCAGCGCGTTCTACTTGTCCCGTATGTGGATAAACCGTATCCGTTGCCAGTAATTTACCAGTATTATCCACAACAGCCACTTTCACCCCAGTACGTAAACCCGGGTCTAAGCCCATTGTATTTTTTGCCCCAGCCGGTGCAGCCATTAAAAGTGCGGTTAAATTTCTGGCAAAAACATCGATGGCTTCTTCTTCCGCTTTTTCGCGCAAGCTGCCCATTAATTCTGTTTCTAAGTGCAATGCGACCTTGATTTTCCACGTCCAAGCAATCACTTGTTCACGCCATTTATCTGCGGGCTGTCCTGTAAAACGTACACCTAAATGTTGGCGGATAATTTCTTCACAGTAACTTTGACGTACGCTTTCTTCTTGTTCAGGATCAGCATTTAAACTTAATTGTAAGAAACCTTCATTGCGTCCACGGAACATCGCCAGTGCACGGTGTGAAGGTACATTTTTAAAGAGTTCTTGATGATCAAAATAGTCTTGAAATTTTGCACCCTCAGCCTCTTTGCCTTCTAAAACTTTTGAAACTAATACCGCACTTTGTTGTAAATAGCGGCGAACTTGCGCTAAAAGTGTCGCATCTTCGGCAAAACGCTCCATTAAAATGTATCTTGCTCCGTCTAATGCCGCTTTGCTATCTGCTACACCTTTTTCACTATCAACGAAAGAAAGAGCGGTCGTTTCTGGATCATTTTCTGGACTGTTCCAAAGTAAATCCGCCAATGGCTCAAGCCCTGCTTCAATCGCAACTTGCCCTTTAGTGCGGCGTTTTGGTTTGTAAGGGAGATATAAATCTTCTAATTCCGTTTTGCTTTGGACTTGCTGAATTTGGTTATGTAGTTCTTCGGTTAATTTGCCTTGCTCTTCAATGGATTTCAAAATGGTTTGACGACGATCTTCAAGCTCACGCAAATAAATTAAACGGGTTTCAAAGTGGCGTAGTTGGGTGTCATCTAGGCCACCAGTGACTTCTTTACGATAACGCGCAATAAATGGAATGGTGTTACCATTGTCTAAAAGTTGAATTGCGGCGAGAATTTGTTGTGGTTGAACGCTAAGTTCTGTTGCAATAATTTGGCTAATTTGTTGATTAAGCATAATTTTTTAAAACTGAGAAGAATATAAAGACAATAAAAGCGAGCTAAGCCCGCTTTTATAAGGAATTAATGTACCACATTACAAGCGATAGGTTTTGCTTGATTATCGGTTACTGCGAAGATTTGGTTGCTGTTTTTGTTTGCTAAATAAAGTACACCGCTTAAACAGAATAGGCTTTGTTCGCCAACTATTCCAACAAGAGCTGGATTGTTTATATCAAATGCTTTGAACGTTGTTGCTACAGGGCTACCTGCTGGTGCAGTTAATGGTTGTAAATTTTTGCCTGCATCTGCTTGCGCTGGGGTTTGTGCGTGTGCTTCTGTTGGGGTTAACACTTCACTTAATAAATAACCTGCTGCTGCACCGGTTGCAAAACTTGCTAAGCGATTTCCTTGGTTCGCTGCTGGTGCTTTTGCCGCTGCTGCATTAATTGCTTGTTGGTTAAAAGTCGCATCAGGTTGTTGGGCATTTTGTTGCTGCTGTTGTTGAGTTTGTTTCACTGGCGCAGGCTTAGTTGCCACTGGGCGAGATGGGCCTAATGAACGGCCACCACGACCGCCTTTTGCCTCACTAATTGCTGTTATCGATAATGCTAATATCGCAGTTAAGGTAATAATTTTTTTCATTTAAGTTCCTTGTTGTGTATTGAATTTTTATCAGTCACGAAATATGCATTATACATAAATGGACAAAATAAAAAATAGTTAGCACTTTTTAGCCCGATGGTACGTAATGAGGTACAATAACAACAATCATTTTTTATGCTGGTGGACATTATGGTAAAGTCAAATTACATCACTCGTACAGGTTGGAATGCGCTTGATCAAGAGCTTAAATTTTTATGGAAAGATGAACGCCCAAAAGTGACTCAAGCAGTATCTGATGCGGCAGCATTAGGGGATCGCAGTGAAAATGCAGAATATATTTATGGTAAACGTCGTTTGCGTGAGATTGATCGCCGTGTGCGTTTTTTAATGAAGCGTTTGGAAGTTCTACAGATTGTGGATTACAACCCAAAACAAGAGGGAAAAGTCTTTTTTGGGGCGTGGGTCGCATTAGAAAATGAAGAAGGTGAGGAAAAGCAATATCGTATTGTCGGTTGTGATGAATTTGATCCAGCTAAGAACTGGATTTCTATTGATTCACCTGTGGCGCGAGCATTAATTGGTAAAGCCGTTGATGATGAAATAAAAGTCAATACGCCATCAGGGGTTGTGATATTTTATGTCAATCGAATTTGGTATGAAAAAGGGTAGCAATTTTTGCTTTAGTATAAAGAGTATGGTTCTTTCGATAAGTTTTTTATAAAAAAGACCAAGCCAGAAGCTCGGTCTTTTGTTTTCCAGTATAGAAAATTATTTTTTAGCCCCGATTGGTAAAATTTCACGACCATAAGAGTCGATTAGCATTTCCGCTGCAGCTAAATAGAATGCACACAGTGCAGTGATTAAACCTAAGTATCCACCTATGTTTACGATGCTGTGGTTGCCAGTTGCATCACCGATCGCTAATGCGTAGAACGTTAAGGTTAAGAAGAAGAAAATTGCTTGTAATGCGCGTGGTTTACTGAATGATGCTAAGAACATCATTAATGTGAAAGTTCCCCAAACCGCTAAATACCAACCAACGAATGCTGCCGGTGTGTTGCCTTTGAAGAAGACTACAAATAAGGCCCAGGACCACCAAAATGCACCATAGCTGATGAATGCAGTGAAACCAAAAGTATTACCTTTTTTGAATTCAAACATACCAGCAACCATTTGTGCGGTACCACCGAAAGCAAATGCCATACCAAGCACGATACCAAGACTTTCAGTATCAAAGAATCCGCCATTAATTAAGCATAGTAACCATGTTGTTAAAGCAAAACCACATAAGCCTAATGGACCTGGATTTGCGTATTTATCTTTTGATGATGACATAAAAAAGTTTCCTTTAGAGTTAATAAAATCACCTTTTGAAAAGGTGCGATAGTATCCACTATCTTGGCGTAGAAATAAAGAGGGCAAAGCAAAAATATTGTATATAAAATATACACTTCAAAAAAAGTTGATCTAAGTCACAAATAGGCTTGATTTTCTCGATTGTACTACTTTTTAAGTAGATAAATGACTATAATTTTTTCAGTTTAAAAATTTAATTTTTATAAATATTAGGAGAAATTATTATGAGTCATACTGCTGAAAATAATATCAGTCCTGCACAAGCGGAAGTGAATGCACTAGTTGAAAAGGGATTAGTAGCATTAGAGGAATTTCGTCAACTCGATCAACAACAAGTAGATTATATCGTTGCGAAAGCCTCTGTTGCTGCGCTAGATCAACACGGTGTGTTAGCAATGCACGCTTATGAAGAAACAGGTCGTGGTGTGTTTGAAGACAAAGCAACGAAAAACCTGTTTGCGTGTGAATATGTCGTCAATAATATGCGCAATCTGAAGACAGTAGGCGTAATCAGTGAAGATGATGTCACTGGTATCACTGAAATTGCTGATCCTGTCGGTGTTGTTTGCGGTATAACACCAACGACTAACCCAACTTCCACTGCCATTTTCAAAGCCCTCATTTCTCTCAAAACTCGTAACCCAATCGTCTTTGCTTTTCACCCTTCTGCACAACAATGTTCTGCTCATGCTGCTCGTGTTGTTTATGAGGCGGCTGTTGCGGCTGGTGCGCCAAAAAACTGTATCCAATGGATTGAAAACCCATCAATGGAAGGCACTGCTGCATTAATGAAACACCCAGGTATTGCAACGATTCTTGCAACAGGTGGTAATGCAATGGTAGAAGCAGCCTATTCTTGTGGAAAACCTGCATTAGGTGTAGGGGCGGGTAATGTGCCTGCATACGTTGAAAAAACGGCTGATATCAAACAAGCAACGCATGATATTGTGATGTCAAAAGCTTTTGATAACGGGATGATTTGTGCGTCTGAACAAGCTGCAATTGTTGATCAGGAAGTGTACGATGAATTTGTGGCAGAAATGAAATCTTACGGTGTTTACTTTGTTACTAAAAAAGAAAAAGCGATGTTAGAAGAATTCATTTTTGGCGTAAAAGCGAATAGTGCAAACTGCGGTGGTGCAAAATTAAATGCCAATGTAGTAGGTAAACCCGCTACTTGGATTGCTGAACAAGCTGGCTTTAAAGTGCCAGAAAAAACCAACATTCTTGCGGCAGAATGTAAAGAAGTGGGCGAAAAAGAGCCATTAACACGTGAAAAATTATCACCTGTGTTAGCGATTTTAAAATCTACCTCAACTGAAAACGGCTTTGAACTTTCAGAAGCAATGGTGAATTTCCATGGTTTAGGTCACTCTGCGGCAATTCACACTAAAGATGCAGCTATTGCGAAAGCGTATGGTGATCGTGTAAAAGCGATTCGTGTGATCTGGAATTCACCTTCAACTTTCGGTGGTATCGGTGATGTGTATAACTCTTTCCTTCCATCTCTCACCCTTGGTTGTGGTTCTTACGGTAAAAACTCCGTAGGCAATAACGTAAGTGCGGTCAATTTATTAAATATTAAACGAGTGGGAAGACGGAGAAATAATATGCAATGGTTCAAAGTGCCTTCAAAAATCTATTTTGAACGCGACTCAATCCAATATTTACAATCAATGAAAGGTATGGAGCGCGTGGTTATTGTGACCGATCGCACGATGGTGGATTTAGGTTTCGTCGAAAAAATCGCAAAACAAATTACCGCTCGTGGCAATCACGTTACTTACCAATTATTTGCTGATGTTGAGCCAGACCCATCAATCGAAACTGTTCGTCGTGGTGCTGAGTTAATCCGCAATTACCAACCAGATACAATTATTGCATTAGGTGGTGGTTCAGCAATGGATGCTGCAAAAGTGATGTGGTTATTCTATGAACAACCAGAAGTGGACTTCCGTGATTTAGTACAGAAATTTATGGATATCCGTAAACGTGCGTTCAAATTCCCACAATTAGGTCGTAAAGCGCGCTTTGTTGGTATTCCAACCACATCGGGTACAGGTTCTGAAGTGACTCCATTTGCGGTAATCACTGAAGGCGATAAAAAATACCCAATCGCAGATTATTCATTAACGCCAACAGTGGCAATTGTTGATCCTGCATTCGTAATGAGCGTGCCTGCACACGTTGCCGCAGACACGGGGTTAGACGTATTAACCCACGCAACCGAAGCTTATGTGTCAGTACTTGCTAACGACTTTACAGACGGCTTAGCCCTACAAGCGATTAAATTAGTGTTTGAACATTTAGAACGCTCGGTGAAAGAGAAAGATCCTGAGTCGCGTGAAAAAATGCACAATGCTTCGACAATGGCGGGTATGGCATTTGCAAACGCATTCTTAGGTATGAATCACTCACTTGCCCACAAAATTGGTGGCCGTTTCCACACACCTCACGGCCGTACCAATGCAGTATTAATGCCGCATGTGATTCGCTATAACGGTACTCGTCCACAAAAAACCGCAACGTGGCCGAAATATAACTACTACAAAGCAGATGTGAAATACCAAGACATCGCACGTATGTTAGGTTTACCTTGTTCAACACCAGAAGAAGGCGTGAAATCTTTCGCGAAAGCGTGCTACGACTTAGCCGTACGTGTGGGTATCAAAATGTCTTTCAAAGAGCAAGGCATTGATGAAAAAGAATGGATGGATGCACGTCGTCAAATCGCATTACTCGCATTTGAAGACCAATGCTCACCTGCTAACCCTCGCTTACCAGTGGTTGCTGATATGGAAGTGATTTTAACCAATGCTTACAATGGTTATGAGGAAGGGTTGTATTAATGCCTAAATAATAAAAAAATGAACCGCACTTTTGCTAGTTCAGTAGAAGTGCGGTTATTTTTTGCAAAATTTTTGCTTAAAATATCGATATAATCAATTTTACATCCACCAAAAATCGCTTTATCCTTTTGCATTACATTTATTCAACTAGCCTTATCCACTAAGGAAATTCTAATGAACAATAAAACAATGTATATTGGATTGGCTTTTGTCGCATTACTGACTGTTATTGTTGATATGCTCGCCAAAAGTGCATTTGCAATAAATGCAAAACTCAGTGCCCTTACCATCGCTATTCTACTTGGTATCCTCTTAGGCAATACGCTTTACCCCAAAATTTCACAACATACTTCACAAGGTGTGATGTTCGCAAAAGGCACTTTATTGCGCTTAGGGATTATTTTGTATGGTTTCCGCCTAACCTTTCAAGATATTAGCGCCGTAGGTGTTAATGCTATCGCCACAGATGCGATTATGTTAATCAGTACTTTTGCTCTTACTGTTTGGCTTGGACTTCGTTATTTAAACATGGATAAACAAATTGTTTATTTAACTGCAGGTGGCTGTAGTATTTGTGGTGCGGCCGCGATTATGTCAATGCAACCTGTGACAAAAGCAGAGTCACATCAAGTGTCAGTTTCTGTCGCTGTAATTGTCATTTTCGGTACGATCTCCATGTTTTTATATCCAGCAATGTATCCTTATCTTGCAAGTTGGTTAAGTGAGCATCAATTTGGTATTTATATTGGCTCGAGTGTACACGAAGTTGCCCAAGTTTATGCAGCAGGCGGTAACATCAGTTCAGCCGTTGCGGATACAGCAGTTATATCAAAAATGATCCGTGTAATGATGCTTGCACCATTTTTACTCTTTATTTCTTGGTTACTCACGAAACAAAGTGATAATCCACAAAGCAATAAAATCACGATTCCTTGGTTTGCCTTTCTATTTATTTTAATGGCAGTTATTAACTCTTTCTCACTCATTCCTGCTCATATTGTAAAGTGGATTGTACAAATTGACGGGCTATTACTCATCGCGGCGATGACGGCTCTAGGTTTAACCACTCACATTAGTGCCATTAAACAAGCAGGTATCAAACCGCTTATTTTAGGCACACTAGTACTATGCTGGTTAGTAATTGGTGGATTTTTTGTCAATATGGGAATAAGTCAGCTGTTGTAAACACAGCCATACTAAAGAATAATTTATTTTATTGTACTTTGAGTAAACTATATTTAGAAAGGCTAGCGATTCATATAATCTTATTGCCTATTATCTAAATTAAGAAGAATACACGAATATAGGATAAATTATTTAAAAAATAATAAAGCGGTATGCTTTGTAAAATATTAAATATACCGCTTTTACCTAATTTAATGTGTAAGAATAAATAATGACGACACTCACTAAGTACATGTATCTATGGTATTTGAACGATACCAAAATTAGAATATAGCTCTATAAGTTTAGATTCAGTTACTGACTGAGCATCAATAGATGTACTTTGTGAGAAAAATACAGCCATTTCATTAATCAAATGATCAAGCTGATGATTATTTAATTTCATGCCATCTCTGGCTTCAATAGTTTCTATTTGAAATGATCTATTTTTCCATCCTTTAACTGTTATATTGTCATTTTTATCGATGAAAGAAATTTTTAAATCCCCTTGTTCTAAACTTAATAGCATTTTTCTTATATCGATGTTATCATCAAAAATGATTCTATCATTACCATTATTATCAATAATTACATCCTCACCAAAGTTATTACTAAAATAATAAGTGTCATTCCCGGTAGCGCCATAAAGCATATCGTTACCTAAACCACCAAATAACTGATCATTCCCCTCCCCTGCTTCAAGCTTATCATTTCCTTCTGCACCCTCTAAAATATCATTTCCAGCTTCGCCATATAGAAAGTCATCACCCTCACCACCATTTAAAGTATCGTCGCCCTGCTGTCCATAAAGTACATCATTACCAGAACCACCAGATAATTGATCATTACCATATCCAGCTTCCAATCTATCATTTCCTTCTGCACCCTCTAAAATATCATTTCCGGCTTCGCCATATAGAAAGTCATCACCTTCACCACCATTTAAAGTATCGTCGCCCTGCTGTCCATAAAGTACATCATTACCAGAACCACCAGATAATTGATCATTACCATATCCAGCTTCCAGTCTATCATTTCCTTCGGCGCCCTCTAAAATATCATTTCCAGCTTCGCCATATAGAAAGTCATCACCCTCACCACCATTTAAAGTATCGTCGCCCTGCTGTCCATAAAGTACATCATTACCAGAACCACCAGATAATTGATCATTACCATATCCAGCTTCCAATCTATCATTTCCTTCTGCACCCTCTAAAATATCATTTCCGGCTTCGCCATATAGAAAGTCATCACCTTCACCACCATTTAAAGTATCGTCGCCCTGCTGTCCATAAAGTACATCATTACCAGAACCACCAGATAATTGATCATTACCATATCCAGCTTCCAGTCTATCATTTCCTTCTGCACCCTCTAAAATATCATTTCCAGCTTCGCCATATAGGAAATCATTTCCAATACCTCCATTTATATAATCATTACCTTCTTGCCCAAAAAGTCGATCATCCCCTAAATCACCAAATAAGTGATCATTACCATTTTTTCCTTCTAAAATATTATTATGGGCATTTCCATAAAGATAGTTATCTTGACTATTTCCAATAACTTTAATGGCTTTATCCATTAACCTTACAGAATTCGGTAACTCATCTGCTAAAGCCAAATCTTTATTGACTAATAATGTATTTTCAGAAACATTATACTGTATTGTTTTTGATAAATTGGTAATTATATTTTGTTCTGAATCATAAATAAAAACGTCATCACCATTAAAATATCTTAATAAGCTATTTTTAAATTCATTAAATTTTTCTTTTATCGAATTTATATTATCTCTTTCCGAAAAATAGTAAGAGGTATATCCTACAGTAATGGCAATTATTCCAGCCGAAATAATTGGCATAGAAGTTGTTAGTGAAAGTGCAGTTAGGAAACTTGTCAGAAGTCTATTTGCTGTCCAACCAGCTAAAAATCCTGCACTAAGTTGCTCAAGAAACTCTTCTAGTGGTTTCCAATCATCTTTTTCGATCGCTATATCTACATAATGTAAGAGTTGCCCCCCACTAATTATTTTCTCCGTTAACCCAAAATATTTAGATATCTCTATTAAAATGGTTGCCCTTCGCATATTCAAATCATATAGATTGTGTTTATCTACAACCTTTTCGAGATAGTTATTATATTTTTTTTGAAGTCTATGATAAATGGATTTCTTATTTCTTTCTAAGATTCTCCTTGCTTCTTCAGGTGTTAAAGAAGATATTTTTTTTATATCTTCTGCTATTTTTTTAGCAGCATGATCAAAATGAGTTGCTGAGTCATGAGAAAAATTAGAAAATATATCGTAAGTCAAACTAGAATATTCAAACACATCTAAAAACTCTTCATCAGTTATTGGAACTATTTTCTGAGAAGTTTCTTTGTGTGAAGAAAAACTATTAGTTAGAGAATTATTTTTTGCATTTTCATCATCATGATCAGCATCTTCAAAATCATCTAAACATCCACTAGGAGTATCTGCTGCAATACAAGTAATTTCATTTAGCTCTATATGACTCATAAACCACTCTTATTTTTTATTCACTATCTTAAATTAAATATTATTTATATAACTAATATCTTTTTATATTACAAGTTAAAACTCACTAATTAACTGATATCAAATTTATTTATTAAGTGTATTATAAAGAAAGATGGTGAACATATTAGTATACAATAAATACCTGATGCAATTATCGCATATCCTAATCTAAAACTATCATATCTTTCACTCAACCCTGAACTAACACCTTGAGGAACATAAACGTTATATAAAAAAAATGCCATAAGTATTAAATATACTGTTACAACATAAATGCCTTTCAAATTACACTTAAAAAAAGAATCAACATGCCGTTTATCAAATAAAATATAAAATAATATATAAATAACATTGGCAATAGGAATAGTTAATCCCATATAATTTCCTATTACTTTAGCAGAAAACGGAAATTTTTTTGACTGAACAAAAATATCACCAAAAAGAAATTGGTCCAGATATTTATTTAATGAAAGGTAAAATGGTGTATCTGGATACGAAGGTAAAGTAAAAGCAAGAATAAAAATCGGTAAGACCCAAAAAAAAGCTGAGGTATAATAAAATTTTTCAGTAAACTTTAACTCACAATAACTACTTAAAAATGTTTTCATTTTTAAATCCTAATTATTAAATAAAATTTATGTTCATTATTGAACAATATTTATACTAAATTAAAATAATAAAATCAATGATTCACCTATAAAAGAGTAGTCTGTTTTTGAGAAATTTTTTAGCTTTCTAACCAATTTCGTAAGAGTTGTTCACCATATTCTGTCATGAAGGATTCAGGGTGGAATTGAACACCGTAAATCGGTAGAGATTTGTGTTGAAATGCCATAACAACCTCTTCGGAACAATGGGCTGTGATAGTAAGAGAATCTGGGAAAGATTGCTCACGAATCGCCCAAGAATGGTATAAGCCAATTTGAAATTCTAAGGGAAGCCCTTCAAATAAAGGCGAATTTGACCGCACTTTCAAACGCTGAATTCGCCCATGGCGTACTTTATCTAAATTATATAGTTCGCCACCAAAAAATTCACACAGGGTTTGGTGACCTAAACACACGCCTAAAATCGACTTAGTTTGATAATATTTGGCTAACATTGCAAATAATTGAGGATAAGCACGAGGTACGTCAGGGCCAGGCGAAATCAGAATATGACTATAATTCTCTACCTTAGATAGGTCCAATTCTTGCACATTAACCACCTCAAAAGGCACTGTTAATCGACGAATTAAATCTACTAAGTTATATGTAAAAGAATCTTGATTATTAATAATAAGCAGCCGTTTCATATCCATACTATATCCTGTTAAGAAGAAAGCAAAGTATAAAGGAAAAAGCGGATTTTTGTCTGATTTTCCGTTACACTTCCACTTATTTTTTAATCACAGATAAATCTATGTGTTTTCATTCTTTTATTCAACAAGCCAATCAATATGGTAAACAACGCCAACCGTTTTTTTTCCTGATTGATTTTGAACAGCAACAACCGATAATTTGCCCGTTAGAGCAAGCGGCTGACTTTGGGTTGTTTTTTGAAATTCGAGGTCAGCAGAATGTGAATTGGCAGGCGGAAACACCTTGCAAGCCTTTTGAGTTGCAGAAATTTCCAATGGCAAAAGTGGATTATCAGCGTGGCTTTGACTTGGTGCAAAAAGAGTTGCAAAAAGGCAATTCCTATTTGTTGAATTTAACCTATCCTACTGAAATTCATATTAATTTTAGTCTTGCACAGATTTTTCAACAAACTACCGCACCTTATAAGTTGTATTATCGTGATCATTTCGTGTGTTTTTCGCCAGAGTGTTTTGTCAATATTCATCATAATCAAATTTATACTTACCCGATGAAAGGCACCATTGATGTCGCGTTGCCAGAGGCGGAAAAACGCTTGTTAGATTCTGAAAAAGAACGCCAAGAACATTACACTATTGTAGATTTAATGCGTAATGATTTGGCAACAGTCGCAGAGAAAGTTGAAGTGACTCGTTTTCGTTATGTGGAAAAAATTCATACACAAAAAGGTGCGATTTTGCAGACAAGTTCAGAGATTCGTGGTGATCTTACTGAGAATTGGCAGGCGCGTATAGGCACGATTTTAGCCACATTATTGCCTGCAGGGTCGATTAGTGGCGCACCAAAAGAGAAAACGGTACAAATTATTCAAGCTGCTGAACAACATTCTCGTGGTTATTACACGGGGATTTTTGGCATTTTCGATGGTGAGTCGCTACAAAGTGCGGTGGCAATTCGTTTTATTGAGCAAGTGGGCAAGAAATATCTCTTCCGCAGTGGTGGTGGTATTACAATTCTCAGTGATCTAGAAGACGAGTACCAAGAGTTGATTCAAAAAGTCTATGTGCCAGTAGGATAATCGATGACATTTCCTTTATTTGAAACTATTGCCATTGTGAACGGTGAGATTCAACAGCTTGCTTGGCATCAGAAGCGTTATGAGACAAGCCTAGCGAAGTTTTATGGCAAAAATGTGGCGAAAGTTCACGATCTTGCTAGAATTATTCAAATTTCGACCGCACTTGAGCAAGCTCAGTATTCACCGATAATTCGTTGTCGAGTAGATTATAATCAGCAAGCTTACCAAGTGCAGTATTTTGCCTATCAACGAAAAACTTACCGCACTTTTCAGCCCGTAATTTGTGATGAGATTGAATACGGATTGAAATATGCTGATCGGACTGATTTGAACCAATTATTACAGCAAAAAGGCGACTGCGATGAGATTATGATCATCAAGCAAGGTAAGGTGACAGATTGTAGCATTGGCAATTTGGTTTTTCGCCAAGGTGAACAGTGGTTTACTTCTGATACACCGTTGTTAGCTGGCACGCAACGGGCTAAATTGTTAGCCGAGAATAAAATTCAACAATGTACGATTTTACTCGAAGATGTGGCAAATTTTGACGAAATTCGTTTAATTAATGCGTTAAACCCACTGTAAATTTTCGTTCAAGAGCGTACAATAACAGCACTTTTCTAATCATATAAAAGGAGATGAAAAATGACTAAAGTGATTCATACTGACAATGCACCCGCAGCAATTGGTCCTTATGTGCAAGCGGTAAATTTAGGTAATATGGTGTTGACTTCAGGACAAATTCCAGTGAATCCACAAACAGGCGAGGTGCCAGCGGATATTGTGGCGCAAGCACGTCAATCATTAGAAAACGTGAAAGCAATTGTTGAACAAGCAGGTTTAAGTGTAGCAAATATTGTGAAAACTACGGTGTTCGTGAAGGACTTAAATGATTTTGCAGCAGTGAATGCTGAGTATGAGCGTTTCTTCAAAGAAAACGATCATCCAAATTTCCCAGCTCGTTCTTGTGTAGAAGTGGCTCGTTTACCAAAAGATGTTGGTATTGAAATTGAAGCCATTGCTGTGCGTGGTTAATTGATTTTCGTTGATTGATACATCAAAATTAGAGGGGCAAGCCGAAAGTGCTTGCCCTGTTATTTTCATATTTCTTTGATGGTTTGCTACTGCCTTTTTATTTTTGATATTTTTCTACTTGAGCTGTTTTTTCTTTCACTAAATTTTCCTTATTTATATCCTTTTTTCGTCCGGATTTATTAAAAAATCCAATTGGGGACGACCTTATTAACATTTTTTTCACAAATTTTAAGCAAAGATATTGAATTTTGTTTAAAAAATTGACATATTCAAAAAATATATAATAAAAAAGCCACTCGGCATCTCTTTTCACACAACATCCTCTTGGAGAAAAACTATGAAATTACTTACGAAACTTTCGCTAATTTCTTTAGCTTTAATTTCTGGTTCGGCATTAGCTGCACCAAAAACTTTTGTTTTCTGTTCAGAAGCCTCACCTTCTTATTTAAACCCAGCTTTGGGGACAGATGGTGCGACTATTGATGCATCAGGTCAACCTATGTTTGATCGCTTAACTAGCTTTGAAGCAGGTTCGACAAATGTGGTGCCGGGATTAGCGGAAAAATGGGATATTTCTGAAGATGGTAAAACTTATACGTTCTATCTTCGTAAAGGCGTTAAGTTTCATAGTAATAAACTCTTTAAGCCAACTCGAGATCTCAATGCAGATGATGTAATTTTCTCATTCAAACGTCAATCAGATCCAAATCATCCATACAACAAAATTTCTGGTGGGACTTATGAGTACTTCACTGGTATGGATATGCAAAATATCATCGAAAATGTTGAGAAAGTGGATGATTATACAGTGAAATTCACGTTAAAAGTGCCAAATGCTCCATTCCTTGCGAATATCGCAATGGATTTCGCTTCTATTCAGTCAGCAGAATATGCAGATAAAATGCTACAAGCGAAAACACAAGATAAATTTGACAGTAACCCAATCGGTACTGGTCCATTTGAATTTGTGTCTTATCAAAAAGATTCTGCTGTGCGCTTTAAAGCTTTTGAAAACTATTGGCAAGGCAAGGCTAAAGTTGACCGTTTAGTGTTTTCAATTACACCTGATGCGTCAGTACGTTATGCAAAATTAGCGAAAGGAGAATGTCACGCAATGCCATATCCTAATCCAGCGGATATTGCGAAATTAAAAGAAGACAGCAATGTGACATTATTAACTAAACCGGGCTTAAACGTGGGTTACTTAAACTTCAACGTGCAAAAGGCACCATTTGATAATGTGAAAGTGCGTCAAGCATTAAGCCATGCTGTAAATAAACAAGCAATTATTGATTCGGTGTATCAAGGTTCTGGTAGTGTGGCTAAAAATCCAATCCCACCAACAATGTGGTCTTACAATGATGATGTAAAAGACTACGAATATAACCCAGAAAAAGCGAAAGCATTGTTAAAAGAAGCTGGTTTTGAAAATGGTTTTGAGACTGATTTATGGGCAATGCCAGTGTCGCGTCCTTATAACCCGAATGCACGTCGTATGGCGGAGCTTATCCAAGCAGACTGGGAAAAAGTGGGTGTGAAAGCGAAAATCGTGAGCTACGAATGGGGTGAATATTTAAAACGTATGCGTGCAGGTGATCATTTAACTGGTATGATGGGTTGGACAGGGGACAACGGTGACCCTGATAACTTCTTAAATACATTATTAAGCTGTAATGCGGTTCAACAAGGTTCAAACTATGCGAATTTCTGCTATGAGCCATTTGAGAAATTAGTGGCAAAAGCATCGCAAGTTACCGATCACGAAGAACGTGTGAAGTTATATAAAGATGCTCAAGTGATATTTAAAGAGCAAGCACCTTGGATTACTATTGCACACTCTGTCACTTATTTCCCTGTGCGTAAAGAAGTTCAAGGCTACGTGATTAATCCATTTGGTCTTCACAATTTCTATGGTGTAGATTTAGCTAAATAACAGCAAATCTTGAAAATAGCATAGAACGAATCTGCACAATAGATGTGTAGATTCGTTTATTAGTTCTTTTTTTGCTCTATTGATTGTCATATAGAATAATACAAAACAGAGATAGAGATTCATTATGTTTCAGTTTATTTTAAAACGCATTTTAATGGTGATTCCGACTTTTTTTGCAATCACTTTAATTACTTTTGCTTTAGTGCATTTAATACCTGGCGATCCAATTGAGATTCGTATGGGGGAACGTGGGTTATCACCTGAAATTCACGCTCAAATGATGGCACAACTTGGGTTGGATAAACCTTTGCCAGAACAATACTTCAATTACATTAAAGGCGTACTACAAGGGGATCTTGGCAATTCTTTTCGTAATAATGAGCCTGTTTTGAAAGAGTTTTTTACTTTGTTTCCAGCGACAGTTGAATTAGCGTTTTTTGCCTTATCTTGGTCGTTAGTATTCGGTATTATTTTAGGCGTGATTGCTGCTGTAAAAAAAGACTCGTGGATTTCGCATACCGTCACTTCTCTTTCTCTCACTGGTTACTCAATGCCAATTTTCTGGTGGGGGTTAATCCTTATTCTTTATTTATCTGCACCGTTAGGTTTACCTGCTTCAGGACGTTTACCCGCAGAATATTGGATCGAAGCCGACACTGGTTTTATGTTAATTGATACTTGGCGTTCTGATGAGCCGGGGGCATTTCTTGCTGCTATAAAATCGTTAGTTTTACCTTCGATTGTATTAGGCACTATTCCATTGGCAATTATTACCCGTATGACTCGATCTTCGATGTTAGAAGTGCTTGGTGAAGATTATATTCGTACTGCGAAAGCGAAGGGATTAAATACTACGCGTGTGGTGATGATTCACGCATTACGTAATGCGTTAATTCCTGTTGTTACGGTAGTTGGTTTAATTATTGGTCAATTATTATCAGGTGCGGTATTAACCGAGAATATCTTCTCTTGGCCAGGGATTGGAAAATGGGTGATCGATGCGATTAATTCGCGTGACTATCCTGTATTACAAGGTTCCGTATTAATTATTGCAACGCTGATTATTTTAGTGAACTTAACCGTGGATTTGATCTACGGCGTTGTGAATCCAAGAATCCGCCATACTTAAAAGTGCGGTCAATTTTTATCGAATTTTATGAGTACTGCTTTGCTCATCTTTGAATAACGTTTATCTGGAGTGAATATGTCTGTAACTACAGAAGTGTCTTCCCCAACACCGAAGACTCCATTACAAGAGTTTTGGTATTATTTCTGCCAAAACAGAGGTGCGGTGATTGGCTTAACCTTTATTGCAATTGTATTTTTTGCGAGTGTTTTCGCAAGTTTTATTGCTCCTTTTGACCCAATTGAGCAAAACCGCAGTGCATTATTATTGCCACCAGCTTGGTTTGAGGGCGGTAACAGTGCATATTTATTAGGTACTGATGACATTGGGCGAGACATCCTTTCACGTATTATTTATGGTGCGAGATTATCGGTCTTCATTGGTTTAATTATCGTCGTATTGTCTTGCGTAGTGGGCGTAATTTTAGGTTTACTCGCTGGCTATTACGGTGGGATGGTGGACACTATCATTATGCGTTTTGTAGATATTATGCTCGCCATTCCCAGTTTATTGTTGACTATTGGTGTGGTGACAATTCTCGGTCCTTCTTTAATGAATGCAGCGATTGCCATTGCTGTAGTTTCTATTCCTAGTTATGTACGTTTAACTCGTGCTTCTGTGTTAAGTGAGAAAAATCGCGATTATGTCATTGCTTCTCGAGTAGCGGGTGCAGGCGTGTTACGCTTAATGTTTATCGTGATTTTACCTAACTGTTTAGCCCCTCTTATCGTACAAATGACGATGGGGATTTCCAATGCGATTTTAGAACTTGCTGCACTTGGTTTCTTAGGTATTGGCGCCCAACCACCAACGCCAGAACTTGGCACCATGTTGGCGGAGTCTCGGGGTTTTATGCAAACTGCAAACTGGCTTGTGACGATTCCGGGCTTGGCTATTCTCTCCCTTGTGCTTGCCTTCAACCTGATGGGCGACGGCTTACGTGATGCACTTGATCCAAAATTAAAACAATAGGAGGGGAAAATGGCGTTATTAAATGTGAATCAATTGTCAGTTCATTTTGGTGACAAAAAAGCTCCTTTTAAAGCAGTGGATCGCATTAGTTACACAGTAAATGAAGGGGAAGTATTAGGGATTGTAGGTGAGTCTGGTTCGGGTAAATCAGTGAGTTCATTGGCGATTATGGGCTTAATTGATTATCCAGGACGTGTGGAGGCACAATCCTTGGAGTTTAACGGTACAAACCTGCTGAGTTTAAGTCCAAAAGCGAAACAGAAGATCGTGGGTGCAGATGTTTCAATGATTTTCCAAGATGCGATGACCAGTTTGAACCCAAGTTTCACGGTAGGTTATCAAATTATGGAAGCATTGAAAGTGCATCAAGGTGGCACAAAAGCCTGTCGTTACGCACGTGCAATTGAGTTGCTCACAATGGTGGGCATTCCTGATCCACAATCACGTTTAGAAGTGTATCCGCACCAATTATCCGGTGGGATGAGCCAACGTGTGATGATTGCGATGGCGATTGCTTGTAATCCAAAATTATTGATTGCTGATGAGCCAACCACTGCACTTGATGTGACTATTCAGGCACAAATCATCGATTTATTATTAGAATTACAACGCAAAGAAAATATGGCGTTGATTTTGATTACGCATGATTTGGCTTTAGTCGCAGAGTCTGCACATCGCATAATTGTGATGTATGCTGGGCAAGTAGTGGAAGAAGGGCAGGCAGAGAAAATCTTCAAAGCACCTTTGCATCCTTATACCCAAGCGTTATTGAAAGCTTTGCCGGAGTTTGCAGAAGGTAAATCTCGTTTGCAATCTCTACTGGGCGTTGTGCCGGGCAAATATGACCGCCCACAAGGCTGTTTATTAAATCCACGTTGCCCATATGCAACAGATTTATGTCGCACGAAAGAACCAGAAACTCACTTAATTGAAGGGCGTCAAGTGAAATGCCACACACCTTTAGATGCCAGTGGTAAACCAAATTGTGCATTTATTCCAACACTTGGGGGAGAAAAATAATGACAGAAAAAACACAAAAGCAGCCCCCATTGCTTGATGCAATTGCACTGAAAAAATATTATCCAGTGAAAAAAGGGTTATTTGCAGGAACTAAATTAGTGAAAGCCGTTGATGGTGTTTCATTTACTTTGGAACGTGGAAAAACGTTGGCAATCGTAGGTGAGTCGGGCTGTGGTAAGTCTACACTTGGTCGAATGCTTACAATGATTGAATGTCCAACGGAAGGGGATTTGTTCTATAAAGGTCAAAACTTTTTAGTGAACGATAAAGAAACGCAACGTTTACGTCGTAAGAAAATCCAAATTGTTTTCCAAAATCCGTATGCATCATTAAATCCACGCAAAAAAGTTGGGACGATTTTAGAAGAGCCTCTGTTGATTAATACTGATCTTTCTGCCAAAGAGCGCAAAGAGAAAGTATTAGAAATGATGGCAAAAGTGGGCTTAAAACCAGAGTTTTATGATCGTTATCCACATATGTTTTCAGGTGGGCAACGCCAGCGTATTGCTATTGCACGTGGCTTAATGTTGCACCCTGATATTGTAGTAGCAGATGAACCGGTATCTGCATTAGACGTATCTGTACGTGCACAAGTGCTAAATCTAATGATGGATTTACAAGATGAAATGGGGTTATCTTATGTGTTCATTTCGCATGATCTGTCGGTGGTGGAGCATATCGCAGATGAAGTGATGGTGATGTATTTAGGGCGCTGTGTAGAACAAGGGGAAACTAAAACTATTTTTGGCAATCCACGCCACCCTTATACCCAAGCATTACTTTCTGCAACGCCACGATTAGAGTCAGAACATCGTCGTGAACGGATTAAATTAACGGGTGAGCTACCAAGTCCATTAAATCCACCAGCTGGTTGCGCTTTCCACGCACGTTGCCATAAAGCCACAGACAAATGTAGGGAAAGTAAACCCGAGCTAAACACTTATGCTGATGGTACAAGAATTGCTTGTTTTATGGTGGAATAATAAAAATCGAATCAATAAATTGGCGACTTTGGGGTCGCCATTTTTTTATATCATCATAGTGCGGTATTTTTTAGAAAACTTTCTAAAAATTGACCGCACTTTTACTTACTTCACTTTAAATTGTGGATTTCCCGCCCAGATCACCATAATTTTGTCATTCTTATATTCACGAGTGAAAGCGACGTATTTATCGCTTTTTAATGTGTTATGTTTACCTAAACCAACAGCAAGATGTTGTTTGCGGAATTGACCTAGCTTTTGCCAATGTTGGAGTAGTTGGCTTTGCTGGCTGTTTGGTGTTAAGTCAGTCCAGTTCATATCTGAACGGGTGCCTTGCATTGGGTCTGAGCCAGTTGCACCAAATGGGCGACCGCTTTCATCACCATAGAAAATTTGTACTGCACTTGGAGAGAGCATTAGTAAGCTAGCAGCTGTACGCTGTTTATCAAAATCAGATTGGCTGTCGGAATGGAAAAACAGTTTTGTATCGTGCGAAGAAAGATAACTTAATACATCAAAATCCTGCATTTTAGTACGCATTTCCTGATAAATAGGTTCAATATCAGCGAAACAATTCAGTGCATTCTTAGCGTGTTCTTGGAAATCAAAGTTAATCATTGAGTCAAAGCCGTTTTCAAAATAAGCTGTTTTATGTACACCGTGCCCCCAAGCTTCACCTGTCATCCAAAAATCATCTGCAAAGTGATTTGGATGTTTTTGTTGCCATTCTTGTAGAGCCTGTCGTGCCGATTGTTTGAGTTGTAGCCAAGTGGTTTGCTCGACATGTTTGGCTGTATCAACTCGGAAGCCATCAACGCCATATTTTCTCACCCAGTCAGTTAACCAAGTGATTAAATAATCTCGCACTCTGGCGTTATTTAATGTTTTGGCATTGGTGTCTTTATGTTGGAAAAATACGGGTAATTGCACCGCACTTTCGGCTTCAGTTTTTAAATCAGGTAAAGATGCTAGCGACATTTTTAAGTCATCAAATTTTGGGCTGTCATAATCGCCAATATCGGAGCGCACCCAATCTTTTCCCCACCAAGTTGACCAAGCCTTTTTATCACTAAAATTAATGTAGTCATTAAAACTGTGCCAATTTTGTCCTGTTTTCGGTGTCCAGTTTGTCCATTTTTCGCCTAAAATTTGTGGAAGTTCATCGCCTTTTAAATAAAACTGACCAAAGCCAAATTCTTGCATATCAGCTAACGAGGCATAGCCAGTATGGTTCATTACTACATCAAAAATCACACGAATGCCTCGTTTGTGTGCTTGTTCAATCAAGTTTTTGAGATCTTGTTCAGTCCCCATATTAGCATCGATTTTGGTCCAATCTTGATGGTAGTAGCCGTGATAAGCATAGTGTGGGAAATCACCTTTTGTACCACCGCCTACCCAGCCGTGCATTTGTTCAAGTGGGGAGCTTATCCATAACGCATTAACACCGAGACTTTGCAAATAATCGAGTTTTTCACTTAGGCCTTTGAGATCACCACCGTGGAAAGTAGCAATCTCTTCCATTCCGTCTTTTTGACGTCCATAACTATTATCATTGTTTGGATCACCGTTATGAAAACGGTCGGTAATCACAAAGTAAACTGTCGCATTGCCCCAATGGAAAATTTCAGAATTTTTGGTCGTACTATGGTATAGCTTTTCTAATAGCAATAAGCCATTAGATTGTGCATCTGGTTGAAAATGCACTTTGCCTTGCTGTACTGTTTGTGTTTTTCCTGAATAGAAATCACGAATGAGATCACCTTCTTTAAATACGGCTGATACATCAATTTCTAATAACTCACCATTCCAAGTTGGGCAAGTTTTGGTTTGTACATTGTCATTTGTTTGAGATTGCTCAAGGCTTAAACGAAATTCTGGTTTTCCACTACGTAGGTCAATTTCAGCAATGTAGTTACCTTGGCGAAATAAACGCAATTGGCCTGTTGTTTCACCGCAAGGAATAAGCTGAATAGTTTGATTTAATTTGACCGCACTTTCAGGTTGAAAGCATTGATTTTGATGTTTAAATTGAAATGGTTGAATGCCTTTATTAAGTTCTGCTTTTGATTGGAATAAGTGCGGTTCAATTTCAATAAATTTTGGGAAAAGAGGTGTTTGCCAAGCCAGTGCTGAACCAGAGAATAAGAGGGTAAATAACAGTGATTTTTTCATAGTACTTTCTCATAATAAACAAAAAGGTGAGAAAAAAGAGATAAAAAAATGGCACAAGATAACTTGTGCCATAAAGATTTTGTTGAATTAGCCTTTCACACCACCTGCGGTTAATCCATTGACTAACCAACGCTGTGCTAACAAGAACACGACCGTAATTGGGATCGCTGATAATACCGCTGCCGCAGCAAAATCACCCCAGAGGTAGTTTTGTGGGTAGAGATATTGTTGCATTCCGACTGCAAGGGTATAGCTATTCACATCACGTAACAATAGTGAAGCTACCGGTACTTCTGTAATTGCTGCAATGAAGGAGAGAATAAAGACAACAGCAAGAATTGGTACAGAAAGCGGTAATAAAATGAGACGGAAAGCCTGCCATGGCGTTGCACCATCTAAGGATGCGGCTTCTTCCAATGAACCATCGATCGTCTCGAAATATCCTTTAATTGTCCAAACATGCAATGCAATTCCGCCTAAGTAAGCGAATACAACACCTGCGTGCGTGTTTAGCCCTAAGAAAGGTACGTATTGTCCTAAACGATCAAATAATGCATATAATGCCACTAACGATAGTACAGCAGGGAACATTTGGAAAATTAACATACCCTGTAAAATCGTTTTCTTTCCTTTAAATTTCATACGCGCAAACGCATATGCACAAGTGGTTGAAAGGGTGACAATACCAATAGAGGTAATTGTTGCTACTTTAATTGAGTTCCACAACCACAAGAGAACTGGGAATGGTGGTGGTGTAACACTGCCATCAGCGTGTACCACATCAAACCCAAGTGCGAGCTTCCAATGCTCCAAAGAAATCTCACTCGGAATAATTTCACCAATCGCCAAGTTACCTGGGCGTAATGAAATTCCAATAACCATTAATAATGGGAACATAATTAATGAGATAAAAATAATCAACAAGAGATGCGTGCCAAATAAACGATAACGCATAGATTTTGGTTGAACAATTGCCATAATTTATTCCCTCTTAATCTAATTTGAATTTGGTTGCTTTCAAGTTGAGTAATGCTAAACCACCGACCAATAAGAAGATGATGGTAGCGATCGCCGCTGCTAGACCGAAATCTTGTGTGCCACTACCTTCAAAGGCAATACGGTAGGTATAACTTACTAATAAGTCGGTGTAGCCTGCTGGTGTTGTTGTACCAATCATATCAGGGCGACCGTTGGTCAATAATTGAATCAACACGAAGTTGTTAAAGTTAAATGCAAAGGAGGCAATCATTAATGGAGTTAATGGTTTCAATAATAATGGGAACGTAATTTTACTGAAGTTTTGCCAAGTTGAAGCACCATCCATTGCAGAAGCTTCATATAAATCTTGTGGAATAGCTTTGAGTAAACCCATACATAAGATCATCATATATGGATAACCCAACCACGTATTTACAATTAGAATCATTGTTTTTGCTAAGAACGGGTCGTTAAACCATTCTGGGCGAATTCCAAATAATTGGTTCAAAATTAAGTTAATTTCACCGAAACTTTGGTTGAATAAACCTTTAAATACTAGAATTGAAATAAATGATGGTACTGCGTAAGGTAAAATCAATAATAAGCGGTAAATGGCTTTGCCTTTTAAGGCTTCCCATTGTACTACGCAAGCAAGAACCATACCTAAAATTACAGTGAAAATTACGGTTAATACTGAGAAGATAACCGTCCAAATGAAGATTTGGATAAATGGTTTTTGGATACCTTCGTCAGTAAAGATTTTTACGAAGTTGTGGAAACCAGTAGAAACGGTGAATCCTGGCTCTAAGGTTTCTGATAACCAGTTGCCTTGTTGATCAACTTCTTGGAAGAAGCCAGTGTCTTGATTTGCACGATAAACTTTGCCTGTTTCATTATTGGTGAGAATTTGTTTATTGTCATTGTAAGTATAACGTGCTTTTTGTTCAGAAAACTGGCGTAATGAACTCATCGTCAAGGTACGGTTATCTGGCAATATCACTTGGATTGCTTGAAGTGCGGTGCGATTTTGAGTAATAACTTTTAATGGTGCAGAGGCTACTTCTGGTGCCATACCTTCAGTCACATTTACTTGTTTATCCGTAAACTGAATTGGCTGAGAGATAAAATACTGATCCGTATTTTTATTATGCAATGCTAATTGCCAGCGATCAGCTTGTGGATATAGTTTAAAGTCAAATTTATCACCTGCAAAATAACGTTGTTCTAATAACACACTCAAAGCACGTTCATACGCTAATTGGTTGGTGCCACTGTAATTGGTAAATGCAATAGCAATAGTTGCGATTAATGGGAATAAAATGAAAATCGCCATTCCCATCATTCCAGGGTAAACATATCGCCACGCATACACTTTTTTACTCGTGAAGATATACACCCCAGAGGTTAAAATTACCAAGGTTAAAAGGGCAAACAAATATTCACCTTGCGAATACATTAATACAACTAAATATAAATCAATAAGCAACACAGCCCCTGCAAGGAACCATTTGAGCCATTGCGATTGTGTGCTTGATTTCGCTTGAGTGGTTACCATAAGAACACCTATTTAATATTTATCCGAATAAGTGATAAGCATTTGAAATCATAGGATTTCGAAGTAGGTTAGGCGCTAGAGAGCTAGCGCCTGATTGTTTAATTACTGCTGTTTTTGGATACGACTGTGCGCATCATCTAATGCATCTTTCACACTTTGACGTTGATTCACAGCATTAATGATTGCACTACGCTCTGCATACCAGAATGCACTCATTTGTGGAATGTTTGGCATAATTTCACCGTGTTTTGCATTCGCCATTGTTGCAGCGATACGTGGGTCTTTAGCCAATTTTTCTTGGTATGATTTTAATGCTACAGCACCTAAAGGTTTATCTTTGTTCACCATCTCTAGACCTTCATCAGTTAGAAGATAGTTTTCTAAGAATTCAACAGCTAAGTCTTTGTTTGGACTTGCTGCGTTGATACCTGCACTTAATACACCTACGAATGGTTTAGATGCTTGGCCATTTAATGTTGGTAATTCAGCAACACCATAGTTAACACCACTTTTCTCAATGTTCCCCCAAGACCAAGGACCATTAATTGTTAATGCGGTTTGACCTTTGTTAAACGCTGCTTCTGCGATTGAGTAGTCCATATCTGGATTGATTTCTTTCGCTTTAACCATATCAACAACGAATTGTAAGCCTTTTTGTGAACCTTCGTTATTTACACCAATGTCGTTTGCATCGTATTTACCATTTGCAAATTTGAATGCATAACCGCCGTTTGATGCAACTACTGGCCAAGTGAAGTATGGCTCAGAAAGGTTCCACATAATTGCACTTTTACCGTCTTTTTTGAATTTCTTATCTAACTCTTTAATTTCTTCCCAAGATTTTGGTGGATTTGGTAGTAAATCTTTATTGTAGATTAAAGAAAGTGACTCAATTGCCACTGGATAACCAATGACTTTACCATTATAAGTTTCAGCATTCCATGCAAAATCTTCGAATTTTTGTTTGAATTCCTTGCTTGGGTGTAATTCTGCTAATAAGCCAGATTGAGCATATCCTCCAAAACGGTCGTGTGCCCAGAAAATAATGTCTGGACCATCACCTGTTGAAGCCACTTGTGGATATTTTTCTTCTAATTTATCAGGATGCTCAACTAATACTTTAACACCGGTATCAGCTTCGAATTTTTTACCTACTTCAGCAAGACCGTTATAGCCTTTATCGCCGTTAATCCAAATAACAATTTTACCTTCTGTCATTTTTGCTGCTACCGAAGAAGAAAGGATTAAACCGGCTACTGCAGTCAAGGTGAATTTGATTAAATTATTTTTCATAGCATTGCTCCTGAAATTGGAAGTAAATAATTGTGGTAAGTTAAAAAGCAAAAAAGCCTTTTGAGGTGTAGCATAGAATGAATATAAAGCCTATTTTATTCATCCTCCCCCCTTCTACTCCCCACTCTTTAATAATGTGATCTTATTAATAATTTAATAAAAAGTGTGATAGAGATCATATAAATTTGAGATGTAAATGCGATCTAGATCACAAAAAAATAGGAAAAAAATGCCTTGTTAAAATGAATTTGCTATAAATTTTGAATTTTTGCTAATCCTTAAAAATATTGGGATAGGATGATTTTTTTTTATATTAAGTTATTCACTATATTGCCACGATCGGGGATAGCGTGAATAGCGCAGATTAATGAGATAACAAGAGGTATAAATTATGTCAAATGTATCACTACGTAATGTCTGTAAATCTTATGGCGATATTCACATATCCAAGGACATTAATTTAGAAATTAATGAAGGTGAGTTTGTAGTTTTTGTTGGTCCATCAGGTTGTGGAAAATCTACATTACTTCGGATGATTGCTGGATTAGAAGACATTACATCTGGTGAGTTACGCATTGGCGAAAAATTGATGAACGACGTACCTCCTGCGAAACGTGGTATTGGTATGGTGTTTCAATCTTACGCACTTTACCCACATTTAAGCGTTGCTGAGAATATGTCTTTTGGTTTGAAATTAGCCGGTGTAAGTAAAGCTGAACGTGACCAAAAAGTTAATCAAGTGGCTGAAATCCTCCAGTTAGCCCATTTATTAGATCGCAAACCAAAAGCTCTTTCCGGTGGTCAACGCCAACGTGTTGCAATCGGACGTACGCTTGTATCCCAACCTGATGTTTTTTTATTAGACGAACCGCTTTCTAACTTAGATGCGGCATTACGTGTACAAATGCGCGTCGAAATTTCTAAATTACATAAAAAATTAAATCGCACAATGATTTACGTAACGCATGACCAAATTGAGGCGATGACATTAGCGGATAAAATTGTAGTATTAAAAGCAGGTGGTATTGCCCAAGTGGGTAAACCATTAGAACTTTATCATTATCCAGCAAACCGCTTCGTGGCTGGTTTTATTGGTTCACCAAAAATGAACTTCTTACCAGTGCGTGTGACAGCAGTAGAAAAAGAGCGTGTTCAAATTGAATTACCAGATGCAAATCATCATAACTTCTGGATTCCAGTATCTGGTGTAGGCGTAAAAGTGGGCGACAATTTATCTTTAGGTATTCGTCCCGAACATTTGATTCCATCGGATAAAGCACAAGTGACTTTACGTGGTATTGTGCAAGTAGTGGAATTATTAGGTAACGAAACACAAATCCACTTAGAAATCCCAGAAATTAAGCAACCAACGTTGGTTTATCGCCAAAACGACATTGTCTTAGCGAAAGAAGAACAAGTAATGGATATTGGTATCGTCCCAGAGCGTTGCCACTTATTCAAAGAAGATGGCACAGCTTGCCAACGTTTATTTAAAGAAATTGGTGTTTAGTTTTTTCTTCCACAGCCTCAGGGATGAGCGTGGAAACCAACAGACTATAAAATTTTGGTGTTGATCGCTTTATTTCAATCACCATTTACATTCTCCATATCGATATGGTATTGGAATATAAATCATAGATATTTAGACAGAGGTCAATTATGAATAGTAAAAAGACACTACTTGCTCTAGCAGTAACAGGCGCATTATTTGCAACCCAAGCAATGGCTGTTGATTTCCACGGTTATGCACGATCAGGAATTGGTTGGAGTGGTTCAGGCGGTCAGCAATATTCATCGAATGGTATTGCTAACGGTATTACTGTGAACGGTGGTGATCATAAATATCGTTTAGGTAATGAATCAAGCACATATACTGAGTTTAAATTAGGTCAAGAATTATTTAAAGATGGTGAAAAATCATTCTATTTGGACTCAAATTTGGCTTACGGTGTTAATCAACAAGGTGATTGGGAAACAACTACTCCTGCATTACGTGAGATTAATGTTCAATTCAAAAACTTTGCAGATAGCTTACCGGGTGCAACATTATGGGCGGGTAAACGTTTCTATCAACGTCACGACGTACATATGAACGACTTCTACTACTGGGATATTTCTGGTCCTGGTGCAGGGGTTGAAAACATTGATTTAGGTTTTGGTAAATTATCTGTAGCTGTTACCCGTAATACTGAGGGTGGCGGTGCGTATGGTTGGACATATGATGCCACTACTAAAACTTGGAAATCGACCCAAGATAAAAATAAAGAAGTCTTTAATGATGTATTTGATGTTCGTTTAGCTGGCATTGAAACAAATAAAGATGGTTCATTAGAAATTGGTTTTGATTACGGTGTGGCACACAAACAAAAACGAGCTAAATTAGATAAAGATGCGACTAAAAATGGTTTCATGTTAACTGTTCAACATACACAAGGTAACTTCTTTGGTGGCTTTAATAAATTTGCGGTGCAATATGCTAAAGATGCGATGACTTCTTGGAGCGTAGGTCACTCTTTAGGCGCATCAACAACAAATCGTGGTTATATGTTACGTGTGTTAAATCATGGTGTTGTTCAATTTAGTGATAAAGTTGAAACAATGTACGCATTGATTTACGAAAAAACAGATTTAGATAATAAAGCTGGTAAAACTTGGTTCTCTGCTGGCGTACGCCCAATGTACAAATGGAATAACACTATGAGTACATTAGTTGAATTGGGTTATGATCGCATTAAAGATCAAGCAACTGGTAAGAAAAATGATTTAACCAAAGTCACTCTTGCACAGCAATGGCAAGCAGGTAGCAGTATTTGGGCTCGTCCAGCAATCCGTGTATTTGGTACTTATGCACACTGGAATGATAAATTCAACCAATCTCATCGTACAGATGCAGGTTATAAAGCGAAAGATGGCGAATTTATCGGTGGTGTTCAATTCGAAGCTTGGTGGTAATCCACTCGCTTAATCAATATGGCACGGGTTTCAACCTGTGCCATTTATCCTTGACGTAATTTCTGAGTTTTTGAGGTTAATATGAAAAAAACATTACTCGCAACCGCACTTTTCTTCACATCGGCTTTGAGTTTCGCAAATCCTGCGCATATTAATTCAAAAGCATTATCACAATTACAATGGCAAGATGTCACGTTTTCACAAACAATGAAAACATCACTTTCTGAACAGCAAAGTCAAGCATTTACAGCACATTTTGCTGGAACAGAAAGCCCGATTGCAGCATATCGTATTCCTGCAAATCAAGGTTCATTAACGATTGAGGTTACCAGCCCAATTTTAGATAAAAATCTGTTCGTACCAAGTGCGGTTATTTTTGATTCAAAATTTAATATTGCGGCGACTTATCCGTCCTCAACCTTTAAATTTCAAGAAGAACGTGGTTTAAAACCAAATCGTTTAGAAGCGGAATTAAATTTAACTCCAGTTGCGGGGCAAGATTATATTTATTTATTGATTTATACCACTGCAGACGATTTAGCTAAAACAACAATGGTGCCACATCCAGCAAAAACCTTTGCGAAAGCAACGGGTAAACAGCCACCGGCAATTCCTGATATTCAAGTGAATCATAGCCGTCATGGCGAAATGCAAGTTAAAGTGACGAATTCACAAGGCACACAATTTATTGGTTTACCAACCACATTATTTGAGAAAAAAGCAACAACACAGGTAGGTAAAGTTGAACAAACTACAGCGACAATGACAATGCCGACTGCAAAAGCAGTTGATATGCCAGTAGATAAAGATACTGAAGCCTACTTTAACCAAGCGGTGAAAAAAGCTTTAAAACAAAATGATATTAATAAAGCGTTAAACTTAGTGAATGAAGCTGAAAAATTAGGTTTAACCTCTCCGCGTCAGATTTTCTTAAAACAAGTATCCTCTACATCAAAATAGTTTAACGTCTTTTTCATTATGAATTTTTGCCACAGTGTTGTTTCTTGTGGCATTTTTTTTGTCTAAATTGATACTATTCTATTTTTCATAAAATGATTAGAATGTAATCGTTATTGATTAATTTAAGGAGTAATGAATATGTGGCGGCATTTTCTAGATAAAATCAGGCAATTACACCAATATTATCCATTAGAAATGGCGGTTATTTGGGTAAGCTCAATTTTCTCTTTATGGTTAGACAATCATAATTTTGCTATACTTTCAATTTATACGTTTTTATTCCCAATTTATTTCTCTGCTGCTTTTTTACTGAAAAAATTCCCTTATGGCTCTTGGATCGCTGTTGCCTACTCTATTGCCGTCACCTTATTTTTTAAATTTAGTGCAACTGCGATTTATGATAACTCAGCCTATTTTGGCTTGCTTACAATCCACTTCTTGTTGTTTTTGACTTATCCACTGCTGAAAGACAATCGAGCTTTTGTTTATCTCGCAATGACAAGATTAGTGCAATTATGCTTTGCAGTGTTTATTGCATTAGTGATTAATTTTGCATTGTTAATGATTTATTCCAGCGTGGAATATTTATTTAATATTGAAGTCATCAATCATGTTGCTAAGCAAACTACGATTTTTACTCAGATCTTTTTTGCTCCGATCTTATTTTTATTGTTTGAAAGCAGAAACACTACTGATGAAAAAATCCAGTTTCGTTATGAAATTGAGTTAATTATTAATTATGTGCTTTCGCCATTGGTGATGATTTATACCCTAATCGTATATATCTATCTTGGCAAAATTGTGCTGACGTCCTCTCTGCCACAAGGTGGATTGGCGTACATTATTGTTTTCTATCTTTCTTTAGGCTTGTTGTGTATTGCCTTGCACGCAATGTTAACGCAACCAAAATGGCAAGCGTTTTATCGCTATTTCACCTATCTTGCGATTGCCCCGTTGGGCTTATTGTGGGTAGGTATTTACGCCAGAGTTAGCACTTATGGGCTAACTGAAGCACGTTTTTTATTGGTGATTATTGCTACATTGTTGTCGATTTTTATCTTATGTTCATTAAGTAAAAAATTGCATCAATACCGTTGGTTTACACTGATGACCGCCGTTGTGATTTTCTTTGCCTTTATTGTTGGTTCACCAAAAACATTTGTCGATAAAAGCCAGTTAGCACGCTTTGAACAGTTATTACAAGATCTTGATTTGTTAGATGAGACGAACAAACTGGATAAAAAAATGTATGAAAAGCATTTCGGCAAAAAAGTCACAACTGAACAGGCAAGTAAATTTTCACAGCTGAACGATATTATTTATCCTTATATTCTCAATAACCCAGAGGCGATTGCCAAATACGGTAGAAAAGACCTCGAGCATTTGGCAAAAATTTATTATGAAAGAGTCATTTATGCTGATGACAACCAAGATGAGCGTGTAAGGCTGACTTTCTATGCTTACAGTGGCTCAGAAACAAACGCGAAGAAAATGCCATTGGATATCCAAAAATATAAAAAACTTTATATTATCAATGGGTACAGCGCTTCAAACTTAGAAGGCAAAGAGGAACTTTCTGAAGAAGAAAAAGCCAGTTTATTTGATCGTAAGTTTGCACTCACTGACGAAGATTCGGGCTATCAATATGCTTTCAATGAAAGTTATTTTGTGGATGTGTTCGCTCAAGCTGGGTTTGATATCCATAAAAAATATGACGAGGATGAATTACGCCAGCTATCCCCTCAATTGACGAAAGTCCCAACTGAAGATGGTGGCTTGCTGATTTTCCGCGATATTGATTTTGTGTATGAAACACACGGTGATATCAAAGGTTATGTATATCAAGGCGGTTATATTGAGTTTTATTTGTCCCCTAAATGATGAATGAAAATGTCGTGATCTGAAACGAAAAGACAGCATTGCTTGAGAAAATAATGCTGTCTTTTTTATTGTGACTCAAAGTGCGGTCAATTTTTTATGAATTTTGTGAGCAAAGGCTACACGTCATAAGTGCCCATTACTACCGCTTGATCTAAAACATGCCCTTGCATTGCAAAGTGCAGATCATTAAAACGGAAACCAGCTTTTAGGTCTAATTTGCAATCAAGCGCATAGACGATCAATTCGTAACGGTGCAAGCAGTTTGGCGGTGCCATTCCACCATAAACAGAGGCTTCAGCAATATCAAATTTACCTAACACGCTTGCCCACGAGTTTGCCCCTTGCACATAATCAGTCGCAGTTAAACTTTCATTTTCTTGCACAGAAGTACGCTCTAAATTAGCGATTAACCAATGAATCCAAACGAAACCACTCGCCGTAATCGCATCTTTATCTTCTAACACGGCTGCAAAAGACTCTGTCCCTTCAGGCGCACCGCTAATTTCAAACGGGATAGAATAAGTTGGCATACCATTTGGGCTAAATTGACTACCTCGCTTACCGTATTTGTCTTCAAATGCCCCATTTTTAATGGCTGAACTGGTGACTTTCATCATTTCTCCTTAGTTTGTAGTTAAACAGGCACTTTCTACTATAACTGGAATTGATGAAAATTTCGCTAGATTATTTGTATTTAAGGAAAAGAAAAGTGCGGTCGATTTTTTAGAAATTTTGAAAAAACAGACCGCACTTAATGTTCAGGGATTGAGAGTAAAGAATAGCGTGAGCTTACGACATTCGTCCGTTCTCAATATGAATCACTTGATCGCAGATTGCCATTGTTGAAGCACGGTGGCTGACTAATACAATTAGTTTTTCCGATTTCACATTGAGCAATGACTGCAAAATAATCGCTTCGTTTAAGCTGTCTAAGTTACTGGTTGGCTCATCCAGTAAGATAATTGGCGCATTGTGCAAGAACGCACGGGCAATGCCGATACGTTGTTTTTCACCGTCCGATAAATTACTGCCTAGCTCGGTGACTTTAGTGTCATAACCTTCTGGTAAGCTCATAATAAAGTCGTGAATTGAAGCTTTTTTCGCGGCTTCAATTACTTGTTCTTTGCTTGCACGGCGATCAGCCATCAAAATATTTTCATAGATGGTTTCATTGAAAATATAGGTTTGTTGGGTGATGTAAGCGATATTATCACGCAAGCTGAGGGTATTAATTTCTTTTAAATCTTTGCCATTGATGCGGATTGTCCCTGATTGAGGGTCGTAAAAACGCATAATCAATTTCAATAAAGTACTTTTGCCACTGCCACTACGTCCATGAATACCTAAAATTTCGCCTTTAGTTAAACGTAAATTCACATTTGAAAGGATTTGTTCGTTATCATAAGCAAAACTTAAATGTTCAACATCAAGTTGGTTCGCATCGGTTAAATCAACGCCTTTCACCACGTCTTTTAAGTGCGGTTCTTCGGCTAATAAACCCAGTACACGCTCACCACTGGCTAGGGTTTGCAATAAGTTATTAGACAAATTACTTAACGCAATCACAGGCCCATAGCTGGACATCAATAGAATCACTGCGATTAATAAACCTGCAAAGTTGATTTGTTGATTCAAATATAGCACTACGCCAGCGATTAAAATCAGGATATTGAAAGCAGAAACCGCAATTTCTGTATAAGAACGCACTTTACCTTCTTGTTGTTTGATTTTTAAAAAGGCTTGGTCGATTTTTTCACTACGTTGGTGAATGCCAGCCAAACGCTCTTTTTCATTACCAAACAGTTGCAATTCTTTCATTCCACGAATGCTATCGAGAAAATAATCGTTCATTTCACCTACGAGCTCACGGTAAATACGCCCGTCTTCACGGGCCATTTTTGTCGTGATAATTGGTAGAATTAAACCAATGGTGATATAGGCTAAAAATGCAATTAGCGTAAACCACAAAGAAATGTGCGTAAACACTGCCAATAAAAAGCTTGAGGTTAAGAATGCAATCATAATTGGGGCGATAGTGTGTGCATAGAACACTTCTAACAATTCAATGTCATTGGTCACTAATGATAATAATTGCCCTGATTGCTTACCCTGTAATTTCACAAATGCTAGTTTACGCAAGGCAGTGAACACTTTATCACGTAATAAGGCTAACAATTTGAACGCAATGTAATGCCCTGACATTTGTTCAAGGTAGCGTAAGATGCCGCGTGCTACCGCTAAGACGATAAGTGCGGTCAAAATTTGCGAAAAACTGAGATGCGTTGGGAAATCCAATAAGTTAGATAAGCCCATCGCACCAAGCACCATAATGAAGATAGCAGCTAAAAAACCAAGTACTCCCATAATAATGGTGAAGCTCATAATATGGGCTAATGGTGTCACTAACTTCAATAATTGCCACATAATGGCAAAACCATTTTTACGCATATTGTTGCCCTCCGTTGCGAGTATTTTCGCGGATATTCTCTAAGTTGCGTTGTTGATTGAACATTTCCGCATAAATGCCATTTGCCGCCATTAAACTTTCGTGGTTGCCTTGCTCTGCTAATACTCCTTGTTGTAATACATAAATTTGATCCGCTTTGACGGCATTTGCTAAACGGTGGGAAATCATCACAATAGTTTTTTCTGCTTTTAAACGTTGAATGAAACTCAAAATAATTTCTTCGCTTTCCACATCAATGTTGCTGGTGGCTTCATCGAAAATGTAGAAATTTGCGTTGTGTAATAAGGCGCGCGCAAGGGCTAAACGTTGAATTTGTCCGCCAGATAAGTTACTGCCACGGCTTAACAATGCCATATCTAAACCGCCATTTTCACGCACAAAGTTGGCAAGGTTAACTTGTTCTAACACATCGTAAATTTGTTCATCTGTGGCGTTTAAGTTCGCCATTAACATATTTTCACGCAAGGTGCCTTTGAACACATAAGAGTTGTGACTGACTAATGACACGTGACGATAGAACGAGTGGCGATCAAGGTCTTGGATTTCTTGTCCATTGAATAAAATCTTGCCTTGCTGTGCTTTGTGGAAGCCCATTAATAAGGACACTAAAGTGGATTTACCGCAGCCACTTTTACCCACAAAAACGGTTAATTGTTTTGGTTGAATCGTTAAATCTAAACCATTAATCGCTTGTTTTTCAGCGTTATAGGCAAAGTGTAAATTTTGGATATCCACTTGAACTTGATTTTCTGCTCTAAAATCTACCGCACTTTCGTTGGTTTCTACTGGTGTATCTAATAACGTGAAAATTTTGTCTGAGGCAGCTTTGCCGTTCATTGCTACATGGAAGAACGAGCCAAGCAAACGCAATGGGATAAAGAATTCTGAAGCCAATAAGATAAATAAAATCACACCGAAAATGCCTAAATTATCTGATTGGAATTGTAGAAGTGCGGTTAAAATACCGATTGCCGCACCACCGTAAGCCAATAAGTCCATCAAGGATACGGAGTTGAGCTGCATGGTGAGTACTTTCATTGTAATGGTACGGAATTTTTCCGCTTCAATATCCATTTGTTTCGCTTTGTAGTCATCATCTTGATAGATTTTTAAAGTGATCAAACCTTGCAAGTTATCTAAGAAGCTGCTGCCTAAGCCCACATAAATTGACCAATATTTATGTAATAAACGTTTCGCAATTTTATTTACTGCGATGATCGACATTGGAATTAAGGGGACACAAACTAATAAAATTAACGCAGTTGGCGCATTAAACCAAACAAGGAAAATAAATAAGGTTAATGGTGCTAGCAGGCTGTAAAACAGTTGTGGTAAATAGCGACCAAAATAGATTTCTAGTTGCTCCACCCCTTCTGATGCCACTTGGATAATTGATGAAGTAGATTGTTGGTTGACTTGATTTAACGGCATTGCAGCTAATTTTTGGAAAATAAGCGTACGCAATTCATGTTTAACATTGGTACTGGCTTGATAAGACGCTTTCACTGACATCTTGCCTGCAAAAGCGCGTATTGCAAGGGCTACAACTAAGTTAATTGCATAGCTAAACAATGTGCCAAGTGTTAATGTTTGCTCAAATGCTTGTTCTAAACACAGCGCAAAAATGACCGCACTTACTATGCTCGCTACTAGCGCAACCCAGTTCCATAACACTGTTTTGGCGACCCATTTTTTACTGTCGGATACCGTGTTAATTAATCGTTTATCGATCATCATAAAAGGTTTGTCCTTAAAAAAGCTTAGGTGAATTTCAAATGCGCTATTTTAACATAGATGAGAATGGGATTTATTAAAAATAAATAGAAAAAACGGTATATTTTATAGAATACACCGTCATTTTTTAGATAAACAAAAGGGTTATTTTTTTGATACAAATCTAGGCATCATACTGGCAATCACAGTAGCTATAATGATGATCAAAATACCGAACCAAGATAGCAATGAAATAGTCTCACCAAGTAACAAGATTGCCAAAGCCACGCCAAAAATTGGCTCAAGTGCGGTCAATAATCCACTTAAATTGGTGTTGGTGGAATTGAGTCCTTTATTCCAGAGCCAGTAGGCAATCCAGCTACAAAAAATCGCAAGATAAAGTAAACCGAGCAACCCTTGCCAGTTGAAGTGAATATCCCAATTTTGTGTGAAAATCAGCGTAAAAGGTAAGCAAGTGATAGTGCCTAACACCACTGAAATGGCGGTGTAGGCGGTGGCAGTAATTTGCCTGATCATCGATTTTGTCCAACGCAAACAGCTGGCGAAAAGTAACCCTGCTAATAAAATGAGTGTGCAACCAAATAACGTGATTTCCCCTTCACTACGGCCGCCTGCGATTAAAATCGCAACCCCAGCAAACGCCATTGCACCGAAAAACCAATGATACCAAGCTGCTTTATCTTTGAAGAAGAAATGCCCCATAAAGACGATGAGTAAAGGCTCTAAGCCGATAATAGTTGCTGCACTGGCTGCTGAAGTGTAATGTAACCCAATGAATTGTAATAAGAAAATTGCAGGGTAATTAAGAAAACCAAGCCACCATAATTGTGGGCGAACTGTTTTGTCCACTTTTTTCCAATGACGCAGAAATAAAGGAAAGATGAGAAAAGATATGATGATTAAACGAGTTTGAACGGTTAGAACAGGATCAAGCATTGTGAAGGCATATTTGCCGGCAACGAAAGAACTTGCCCAAATAAAGATAGCAATGATTTGGTATAGCATTCGATTATAAAAAGTGCGGTTAATATTGCATTTATTTTAACCGCACTTGATGAAATGAAAAGCAGATTTTGAGATTAAATATCTAAATTTGCGTGTAATGCGTTGCTTTCGATAAATTCACGACGAGGTTCAACTTCATCGCCCATTAACGTGGTGAATAATTGATCTGCTGCGACCGCATCTTTAATTGATACTTTTAGCATACGGCGTGCGTTTGGATCCATTGTGGTTTCCCAAAGTTGCTCAGGGTTCATTTCACCTAAGCCTTTATAACGCTGTACCATTAAGCCACGACGAGACTCTTTCACTAGCCATTCAACGGCCTGTTCAAATGATGTAATCTCAAGTTTACGCTCGCCACGCATAATGTATGCGCCTTCCTCAATTAAGCCAAAAAGCTGTTTGCCCAATTTCATTATACGACCATATTCGCTGCCTGTCGCAAATTGGAAGTTCAAGAAGTAATCAGTATCTATGCCGTGTGTGCGTACAGTTAATACAGCTTCATATAAATGGCGTTCGCTGTTAAATACTGTGCGATAGCTATAATGATTACCATTGCTTTCTTTCGCCACTAATTTTTCAACTAACGATTTTGCCCAAATATCGACCGCACTTTCTTGTGCCATTAATTCGGTAGTCAATTCTGGGTGGTAAATTAGCTCTTTTAATACAGTTTCAGGATAATGACGGGTCAATCGGCCAATCATTTTGTGTACCGCATTATATTCAGACACTAAATTTTCCAACGCTAAACCATTCATCGCAGGTGCATTTGCATTCACATAAAGTGCAGCATTTTCTAACGCAAGTGCCACCTCATATTGTACCATTGCTTCATCGTCTTTGATGTATTGCTCTTGTTTGCCTTTTTTCACTTTATATAAAGGTGGTTGTGCAATATAAACATGCCCACGTTCAATCAACTCTGGCATTTGGCGATAGAAGAATGTCAACAATAAAGTACGAATATGTGCACCATCCACGTCCGCATCGGTCATAATAATAATACTGTGATAACGCAATTTCTCCGGGTTATATTCATCACGACCAATACCACAGCCAAGTGCGGTAATTAATGTACCAACTTCTGCAGACGATAACATTTTGTCGAAACGTGCTTTTTCTACGTTTAAAATTTTTCCTTTTAATGGCAAAATCGCTTGGTTTTTACGGTTACGCCCTTGTTTTGCTGAACCGCCTGCAGAGTCACCCTCCACCAGATACAATTCAGATAATGCTGGGTCACGTTCTTGACAGTCAGCTAATTTGCCCGGTAAACCACCTAAATCTAATGCACCTTTACGACGTGTCATTTCACGCGCTTTACGTGCCGCTTCACGCGCACGAGCCGCATCAATAATTTTTCCTACGATAATTTTGGCATCAGATGGATTTTCTAATAAATATTGTTGTAAATATTCATTCATTACTGACTCAACGGCACTTTTCACTTCGGAAGACACTAATTTATCTTTAGTTTGTGAAGAGAATTTTGGATCAGGCACTTTCACTGAAATAATGGCCACTAAACCTTCACGAGCATCGTCACCGGAGGTTGCCACTTTTGATTTTTTATTGTGACCCTCATTTTCCATATAGTTATTTAAACTACGAGTTAATGCACCACGGAAACCGGCTAAATGTGTACCACCATCACGTTGTGGAATGTTATTTGTGAAGCAATATACATTTTCATTAAAGCTGTCATTCCATTGCATTGACACTTCCACACCAATGCCGTCTTTCTCGGTCGAAAAATAGAACGGTTTTTGATGAATCGGATTTTTATTACGGTTTAAATATTCTACGAAAGCTTGAATACCGCCTTCATAATGGAAATGATCTTGTCTATCGTTACGTTTATCAAATAGTTTGATCGATACACCTGAATTTAAGAATGACAATTCACGCAAGCGTTTTGCCAAAATATCATATTCAAATTCAATATTATTGAAAATCGTTGGACTCGGCCAGAAGCGAACAGATGTACCTGTTTGATCCGTTTCACCAATGGCTGCTAATGGTGCTTCAGGTTCACCTAAATGATAAATTTGTTCGTGGACTTTGCCTTGACGGCGAATAGTTAATTGTAATTTGTCAGATAATGCGTTTACAACCGATACACCTACACCATGCAAACCGCCAGACACTTTATACGAGTTATCATCAAATTTACCGCCTGCGTGTAATACAGTCATAATGACTTCTGCTGCAGAAATGCCTTCTTCAGGGTGAATATCAACTGGAATTCCACGACCATCATCTTGTACAGAAACCGAATTATCAGTATGAATGGTTACTGTAATATCTTTTGCATAGCCTGCTAAAGCTTCGTCAATGGAGTTATCCACCACTTCAAAAACCATATGATGTAAGCCTGTACCGTCATCTGTATCACCAATGTACATACCAGGACGTTTACGTACCGCATCTAGTCCTTTTAAGACCTTAATACTATTCGCACCATAATTTTCAGGGGTATTATTTGACATTGTCTCTCTCTTTTAACCGTAAAAAATCGATGAGATTATAGCAAATTTTTGACAAATTAGCTAAGAATAAGTGCGGTCGATTTTTTAGAAATTTCAATGGTGGAAGGCGATAAAATCGGGTTTTTATCTGAATTTTGTGCTGTCATTTTGAAGAAGCGTTTGAGCCAGAAAAATGACGTGATGATATCAGGTATCTTTTGACCCTATTCACTTTTTTTCTTATTATGAATCGATCATTTTTTCTTTAAGGATAAACAGCTATGCAATATCTTCTTTCACAAACTGAGCAGGGGCAACAGCTCGGTATTACCGCAAAAATGGCAAACCGTCACGGTTTAATTGCGGGGGCAACAGGGACAGGAAAAACCGTTACATTACGCAAAATGGCAGAGGCATTCAGTGATGATGGTGTGCCTGTTTTTTTAGTGGATGTGAAAGGCGACCTATCAGGTTTAGTTCAAGCGGGGCAATATCAAGGCAAAATTGCTGAACGCATTGATCAGTTTAATTTAGGTGGAGAAAGTTATTTAGGTGGCTATCCTGTGTCGTTCTGGGATGTGTTTGGTGAAAGTGGTATTCCATTACGTACTACTATTTCAGAAATGGGACCACTACTGCTTTCACGCTTATTAAATCTTAATGCTACACAAGAAGGTTTGTTAAATTTAGTATTCCGTGTAGCTGATGATAAAGGCTTATTGCTTATCGATTTAAAAGATCTGCGTGCAATGCTGAAATATGTGGCAGACAATGCCAAAACGTTCCAAGTGGAATATGGTAACGTATCGGCGGCAAGTGTAGGAGCAATCCAACGTGCATTACTGACTCTTGAAAATGAAGGGGCTGCAAATTTATTTGGTGAGCCTGCATTAAATTTAGAAGATTGGTTACAGACCCGTGATGGTCGAGGGGTGATCAACGTATTAAACTCTGAAAAATTAATTAACTCTCCGAGAATGTATAGTGCGTTTTTATTATGGTTAATGTCAGAGTTATTTGAAAATTTGCCTGAAGTGGGTGATCCTGAAAAACCAAAATTTGTGATGTTCTTTGATGAAGCCCATTTATTATTTGACGGTGCGCCAGCTGTATTGGTAGACAAAGTCGAACAAGTGGTGCGTTTAATTCGTTCTAAAGGCGTAGGCGTGTATTTTGTGACACAAAACCCGCTTGATTTACCAGATACAGTGTTAGGTCAGTTAGGTAATCGTGTGCAACATGCTTTGCGAGCATTTACACCACGTGATCAGAAAGCGGTAAAAGCGGCAGCAGAAACGTTCCGAATCAATCCAAAAATCAATGTGACAGAAACCATTACAACGCTCGGTGTGGGACAAGCTTTGGTGTCATTCTTAGATGAAAAAGGTATGCCGTCACCAGTAGAAATTGCGTATATTTTCCCACCAAAAAGCCAGCTAAAACCAATTTCTCCAGCAGATCGTGATGCTTGGGTAAAAGATGATGACATTTATCCTTTCTATCGTGATTTGGTGGATAATGAATCTGCATTTGAGATTTTAAACCAACAAGCCGATTTAGCAGCTGTTGCGCAAAAACAAGCAGAACAAGCACAACAAGAAGCAGAAAGTGGTTTAGTGGGTAGTTTGAGCCGAATGATTTTCGGTAGCAAAAAACGTGGTGAGAAATTGACTGTAACAGAGGAGATCGTGAGTGGTGTAGCAAAATCTGTTGGTCGAAGCATTCGTAGCCAAGTCACCAAACAAATTATGCGAGGTATTTTAGGGGCATTGAAGAAATAAATCTAATATAAAAAGGGCACTTTGTTTAGTGCCCTTTATTATTAGATTCAATCCTTACCTAAACAAATGTGCTTTTTGATTTTATCACTGGTAAATTTTAGGATTCAAATCGATATAGTTTATTGACAATGAGTTAAGCTTTATCCCCTAAGTTTTGAGAATATAAACTTAGGGGAATTCCAGACAAGATAAGCTTATAGGAAAAGGTTTGCGAACAATAATCCGAACGCTAAACAGAATGCCATGCTTAATAAGCCCGGTAACATAAAGCTGTGGTTAAAAATAAATTTACCAATGCGAGTTGTACCGGTGGTATCAAAGTCAATTGATGCAATGATTGGACCATAGTTAGGGATGAAGAAGTAGCCATTCACTGCAACGAATGTACCAATAAGAATCGGTGCAGGGATACCTAAAGCGATACCTAATGGGAATAACGTTGCAACGGTCGCCCCTTGGCTGTTAACTAATACAGAAAGTGCAAATAATGCGAATGCGAATGCCCAAGGTGCTGTTTCTACAAGGTATTTCACTGATTCTTTTACTTCAGTAATGTGTGCTTGCATTAATGTATCACCTAACCACGCAATACCGAAGATTGCGATAACTGCACGCATACCTGCGTGGAATACAGAACCTTTAGTTACTGCAGTGCCATCAGGTTTACAGATAAGCATAATCAATGCACCTGCAGATAACATTACGATTTCAATTGTATGAGCCATGCCCATTGGTTTGCCGTCAAAGGCAGGGCGTAATTCTTTGAATGTACCCATTAATACAACAAGTAATGCAGCAAATAAGAAGATGCTTACAGAAATTTTAGCGTTTTTAGAAATCTCGCCCTCACCGATAGTCGATTGTGTTTGGCTTTCTTTCACATATTCAGGATCTTTTAATTTAGCTAAATAGATTGGATCTTCGTGTAATTCTTTCCCCATTTTATTGACAAATAAGCAAGCAACGAAGAGACCAGCAATAGTGGCAGGAATTGTAATACCTAATACGTCACCTAATGTGATACCTTGTGGTTCTAGATAGTTTACGACTGCCACAACTGCAGCTGCGATTGGACTTGCAACAATTGCAAATTGTGATGCGATTACTGCCATTGAAAGTGGGCGTTCAGGGCGAATACCATTATGACGACTTACTTCAGCGATGACGGGAAGTACGGAGTAAGCTACATGACCTGTACCAGCTAACACAGTGAATGTCCAAGTTACTGCAGGTGCCATAAAGGTAATGTGTTTTGGATTTTTACGCAAGATTCGTGTTGCGATTTTGATCATATAGTCTAAACCGCCAGAGGCTTGCATTGCAGCAGCAGCTGACACTACCGCCATAATCATAAACATAACATCGATTGGTAAGCCAGCTGGTTTTAAACCAAACCCAAAAGAGAGAATAGCAAGACCTAAACCTCCCATAACTCCAAGTCCGATACCACCAATACGTGCACCGACTAGAATACAGAGTAAAACTATGCCAAATTGAATAAGAAACATAATATATCCTTTTGATTATATTAAATTGAACATCCTCCGATGTGGAGGATACCGTTTTAGCTGAAAATAGATGTCCTTTGCCTTTCAGATTGCTGGATAATCATAACAATAATTGGGTAGCCTATCCATAATATAGATCAATTAAAATGAAATACTTTCTTTGAAAGATATTCAAAGTGCGGTTATACTTAAAGCCTTATTTTGAAACTTTACCTTGAGAAAAAAATGCAAGAATTTATTCCCATGGCAAAAGAATTTGCCCAAAACCATACGTTAATGGTGGTATGTTGGTTTGCTGTATTTTTTACTGTGATTTATTCCTTTATTAAAGCAGCGACAACAAAAGTTAAAATAGTAAGCAATGCGGAAGCAACGAGCTTAATAAATAATGAAGATGCCATTATCGTGGATTTACGTACTATTGATGAATTCCAGCGTGGACATATTATTAATAGTGTAAATGTGCTTCCAACAGAAATTAAAAATAATAATGTGGGTAAAATTGAACATCATAAAGAAACCCCAGTAATTGTAGTTTGTGCGACGGGCTTAACATCAAATGCCTCAGCTGAATTGTTATCAAAACAAGGGTTTAGCCGTGTATATACTTTAAAAGAAGGTATCGCAGGCTGGCGTTCAGCAAACTTACCTTTAATTAAAAAATAAGTCATAAGGATGAAAAAATGTCTGAAGAAAACAAAGAAGTAGTCACTGAAGAACAAGAAGTTCAGCCAGTATTACAAATTCAACGTATTTATGTGAAAGACGTATCATTTGAAGCACCAAATCTTCCACATATTTTCCAACAAGAATGGAAACCTAAATTAGGTTTTGATTTAAGCACTGAAGCAAAACAAATTGGTGATGATTTATATGAAGTTTGCTTAAATATCTCTGTTGAAACTACATTAGAAGACTCTGGTGATGTTGCATTTATCTGTGAAGTAAAACAAGCTGGCATATTTACTATCAGTGGTTTAGAAGATATTCAAATGGCACACTGCCTAACTTCACAATGCCCAAATATGCTTTTCCCTTATGCTCGTGAATTAGTGGCAAGCTTAGTTAATCGTGGTACATTTCCAGCATTAAATCTTTCCCCAGTGAATTTTGATGCATTGTTTATGGATTATTTACAACGCCAAGAACAAGCAGAACAGGCAGAAAAAAGCCCTGAAGAAAACAAAGAAATTCACTAGCAGCCAGCTACACTTTTCGCTCTCATTTTGAGAGCGAAAATTTTTGTCATATCATATTTTTAGCACATTCTTTTATCATCTTACTATTGTCAGGAGTCTAAAATGAATACGACTGTTGCAACCTCCCCTATTACAGTTCTTGGTGCGGGTTCTTATGGTACGGCGTTGGCAATTGCCTTTTCTCGAAATGGTTTTCCAACCTATTTATGGGGACATAATCCTGAACATATGTTACGTTTGAGTGAATCGCGTCAAAACGATACTTTTTTACCTAATGTTACTTTCCCTGATGCACTACATATTGAATTTGACTTAGCAAGTGCATTGCATAAATCTCGTGATATTCTGATTGTTGTACCAAGTCATGTATTTGGTGAGGTTCTTGAAAAAATTCAACCGCACTTACGCCCAGATCATCGTATTGCGTGGGCAACTAAAGGGTTAGAGCGTAATACAGGTCGCCTTTTACAAGAAGTGATCGAGGAGAAATTAGGTATACAATATCCGCTAGCCGTTCTTTCCGGTCCAACTTTTGCTAAAGAGCTAGCAGCCGGTTTGCCAACTGCAATTGCGCTAGCTTCAAATAATGAGCAATTTGCTCTTGAGTTTCAGGCTCGCATTCATTGTAGTAAGCACTTCCGCGTGTATATCAATCAAGATATGATTGGCGTACAATTAGGTGGTGCAATTAAAAATGTAATCGCAATTAGTGCAGGGATGTCAGATGGAATGGGTTTTGGCGCCAATGCAAGAACTGCATTAATCACACGTGGTATCGCAGAAATTAGTCGTTTAGGAGTATCTTTGGGGGCGAATCCCAATACTTTTATGGGAATGTCGGGTTTAGGTGATTTAGTGTTAACTTGTACCGATGACCAATCACGAAACCGTCGCTTTGGAATTATGCTTGGGCAAGGCTTTTCAGCACAAACTGCGATGGATAATATTGGACAAGTGGTTGAAGGTTTTTATAATGCAAAAGAAGCTTATTTATTGGCACAACGTCAAGGAGTTGAAATGCCGATTACAGAGCAGGTTTACCAAGTATTATTCTGTGGGAAAAATGCACAAGAAGTAGCAGCAAGCTTATTAGCGCGTGAGCGTAAAGGCGAGTAATAGACAGATAATTCAGGAAATAATGATATGCCAGTAGAAGTATGGGGTCATGTCCGTCAAGAGGCAAAAGAATTAGTGGAAAATGAGCCAATGTTGGCGAGTTTTTTCCATTCGACTATTTTAAAACACAATGATTTTGGTAGCGCTTTAAGCTATATTTTAGCCAACAAATTGGCAAACCCAATTATGCCAGCTATTGCATTGCGTGAAATTATTGAAGAAGCATATCAAGCGGAACCGAATATTATTGCTAGTGCAGCTTGCGATATTCGTGCAGTGCGTCATCGTGATCCAGCAGTTGAATTGTGGACAACACCCCTTTTATATTTAAAAGGCTACCATGCACTACAGAGTTATCGTATTACCCATTATTTATGGAAGCAACAACGCAAGGCATTAGCAATTTATTTACAAAATGAAATCTCTGTGGCATTTGATGTAGATATTCATCCTGCTGCAAGAATTGGTTGTGGTATTATGTTCGATCATGCAACTGGGATTGTTGTAGGTGAAACCTCTGTTATTGAAGATGATGTATCTATTTTGCAAGGTGTGACATTGGGTGGAACCGGTAAAGAAACAGGTGATCGCCATCCAAAAGTACGTGAAGGTGTGATGATCGGTGCGGGAGCCAAGATTTTAGGTAATATTGAAGTTGGCAAGTATGCAAAAATTGGTGCAAATTCTGTTGTCTTGCGAGCTGTACCAGAATATGCAACTGTCGCAGGTGTGCCAGCACGAGTGATCGGACAAGACAAACAGGCAAAGCCAGCTTTTGAAATGAACCAATACTTTAATGAAAATGAAGATTTCTCATTAAATATCTAAAAGTGCGCTCATTTTTTTGAAAGTTTTATAAAAAACCTGCTTGGGAATTCTCAAACAGGTTTTTGTTTTTATAGAAGCTGTATTTAGAATACTAGAATTAAATTCTAATACAAAATTATGTGCCTATTTGTTTTATGAGTTCTGACTAAGAAGTGTGGATATAGATTTTTTCATTTAATCACTTATTGGTATTTAATGAAGCTTTATAATCCACATTATCCTGTTCATTACGTCATCTATGTCTACATTTATTAGATCATATAGCCTTTTGTGGCATTTCCTTTAATGTACACTAGTAATAATAGTAGAGATGGCATATTTAACCCTAAGTAAAAGGCATATATCATTGAAATAAAAAAGCGAGCACACAAACAGTACTCGCTTTTATTAATGTGATTAGATTACATCATCGCTGAAACATACTTTAACATTACACCAGCAGCAATGGCTGAACCAATTACACCTGCAACGTTTGGCCCCATTGCGTGCATTAGTAAGAAGTTTTGATGATCTTCTTCCAAGCCAACTTTATTCGCAACACGTGCTGCCATTGGTACAGCAGAAACACCAGCGGCACCAATAAGTGGATTAACTTTATTATGGCGGCTTAATTTGTTCATTAATTTTGCCATTAATACTCCACTTGCAGTACCAATACCAAAGGCAACTACACCTAATAAAAGAATACCTAAAGTTTGTGGGTGTAAGAATTTATCTGCCACTAGTTTGGAACCGACGGACAAACCAAGGAAAATAGTGACAATATTAATTAAGGCGTTTTGTGCAGTATCATTTAAACGTTCTACAACGCCACTCACGCGTAATAAGTTACCAAAGCAGAACATACCAAGTAATGGTGCCGCATCTGGAAGCAATAGCGCAACTAAAGTCACTAATACGATTGGGAAAAGAATTTTCTCACGGTTACTAACATTGCGTAATTGCACCATACGAATTTTGCGTTCTTCTTTTGTAGTGAGTGCTTTCATAATTGGTGGTTGAATCAGTGGCACTAATGCCATATAAGAGTAAGCAGCTACTGCAATTGCACCTAATAATTCAGGCGCAAGTTTACTTGCGAGATAAATCGCTGTTGGACCATCAGCACCACCAATGATTCCAATCGCTGCCGCTTGTGGCAGGGTAAAGTTGATAATGCCTGTCCAGTTCAATAATAATGCACCGATAATTGTTGCGAAAATACCAAACTGTGCTGCTGCACCTAATAATAAAGTACGAGGGTTAGCTAACAATGGACCAAAGTCAGTCATTGCACCTACTCCCATAAAGATAACTAATGGTGCAACGCCGTAGCCAATCGCCACTTTATAGAATAATGCCAGCACGCCGGCAGTGTAGCCCATATCACCAGCCATCACTTCTAATTCATTTTGAACAGAAGGTAAGGTAGAACTTAAAGCCGCTTTAATTGCATTTGGATCAGCAATAGTATTTAATTTTGCACCGACAATTGCGAGTTGCTCAGCAGTACCGTGGTGCAGAAGGTTATCTAATGCTGTCATTGCTAAGCCAGCTTCTGGAATGTTGGATAACAATCCACCAAAGCCGATTGGCAAGAGCAGCAACGGTTCGAATTTGCGTGCAATGGCGAGCCATAATAACAATAGGCTAATGCCTATCATTATTGCTTGCCCCCACTCGAGGTGCATAATCCCCATTCCGCGCAATAATGCGTAAATACTTTCCATAGAATGACCTCTTATGCCAATGTCATTAAGGTATCGCCAACAGAAACAGTATCACCTGCTTTCACACAAATACCTTGTACCGTACCTGCTTGGTTTGCACGGATTTCAGTTTCCATTTTCATTGCTTCAAGAATTAGCAATACATCACCTTCAGCCACTTTTTGACCTTCAGTTGCAACAACTTTCCAAATGTTACCTGACATTGGTGCACTCACTGGTGTACCTGCCGCTGCTGGTTTTGGCACAGCTTGTGGTTGAGGCGCTGCTTGCGGTGCTGACGTTGGTGCGATATCACTAATTTCACCACCTTCGCTAACTTTCACTACGAATGCTTTACCTTCAAGCTCAACAGTATAAACAGAAGGACCTGATACTGGTGCTTTCGCTACAGGTGCGGTCGGTTTTTCTGTAGTTTTCGCCGGTTCTAATGTTGGCGCAGGTTCGAAAGCATCTGGATTGCCACGGTTTTCAAGGAATTTCCAACCAATTTGCGGGAAGAGTGCCACGATTAACACATCGTCAATTTCATTTTCGGCAAGTTTTACGCCTTTTTCTTTCGCTTGTTGTTTAATTTCAGCTGCTAATTTGTCCATCTCTGGTGCAATGTGATCAGCTGGGCGGTCAGTAATTGGTTGCCCTCCATCTAACACTTTTGCCTGTAACTCAGCATTTACTGGTGCTGGTGTACGACCATATTCCCCTTTTAAAATACCTGCAGTTTCTTTTGCAATCGTTTTATAACGTTCGCCCATTAATACGTTAATTACTGCTTGAGTACCTACGATTTGTGAAGTTGGTGTTACTAATGGAATGAAACCTAAGTCTTCACGTACACGAGGAATTTCTTTTAATACTTCATCTAATTTGTCTGATGCATTTTGTTGTTTTAATTGGCTTTCAAGGTTAGTCAACATACCGCCTGGCACTTGTGCTACAAGAATACGGCTGTCTGAACCACGTAATTGACCTTCAAATTTCGCATATTTTTTACGTACGTTACGGAAGTAAGCAGAGATACGTTCTAATTTATTAATATCTAAGCCTGTGTCGAATTGAGTACCTTGTAACGTTGCAACTAAAGCTTCAGTTGCAGGGTGGCCATAAGTACCACTCATTGAAGAAATAGAAGTATCGATACCATCAACGCCAGCTTCCACTGCTTTTAACAATGCCATTTCTGCCATACCTGTTGTTGCGTGGCAGTGTAAGTGTAATTGCACGTCATAGCGTTTTTTGATTTCACTTACTAATTTATAAGCTTCAGCTGGGGTTAAGATACCGGACATATCTTTAATCACCACAGAATCTACGCCAATTTCAAGAAGCTGTTCAGTTGTATCTAACCAAGTTTGTAGGTTGTGTGCTGGGCTGGTGGTGTAACTTAATGTACCTTGTGCGTGACCACCATTGCGTTTAACTGCTTGAAGTGCTTGTTTCATATTGCGTGGGTCGTTCATTGCATCAAATACACGGAATACTGACATCCCATTTTTCACTGAGCGCTCAACGAAACGGTCAACCACATCATCTGCATAATGACGATAGCCTAATAAATTCTGACCACGTAATAACATTTGCAATGGTGTGTTTGGTATTGCTTGTTTTAATTCTCGTAAACGTACCCAAGGATCTTCACCTAAGAAACGAATGCAAGCATCGAAAGTTGCCCCTCCCCAAGCCTCTAAGGACCAATACCCAATTTGATCAAGTTCATTTGCAATTGGCAACATATCATCAAGACGCAAACGTGTTGCAAATAAAGATTGATGAGCATCACGTAAAACGACATCAGTAATAGCAATTTTTTTAGTTTGAGTAGTCATTGTGTATTTCCTTTTGAATTATTTGATTCCTTGTTGGCGACGATGATGAGCAATTGCCGCAACAATCACAGGTCGTAAACGATCTAAATCATTTTGTTCAGGTTGAGTAGTTTTTGTCGGTGGAATGACAACAGGTTCAGGGAAGAATCTATTGATGACGACGGACATCAGTTCAATAGCGTAAATCAGGATAAGTAAGAAAATCATCACAAATCCTACGCCAGCAAACATCAAGTTAATACCTTCTTGCAGAAGTTCTGCGTTTGTCATTATCGCACTCCTTTTTTAGAATGATGTTGTGAAATAATACTTGTTTCTCGCTATAAATAAATTGACTTAAATCACAAAATTAGAGAGTTCATTTTTCAAGCAATTATTTGTGCGTTTTTCAATTATATTAGTTTGCATACCATACATAGCAGGTTTGCTATAAGATGGAATAAGAAGTATAACCCCTTATATCCTATGATAATAGTTAATTTTCTGATTCTAATCAGCTTTTAGAGTGCGGTTAAATATTTTCGATGTTTTCTTACTGATTTTTGTGATTCTACTCACAACTCTGAAAAAATAATGGTGACAAATTGAACAATGAACGATACCTTTTTATGAGAGTGAATTCTTACTCGATATAAGTTGTTATCTTTTAATTTGAAAAAGGATAATTTTATGATGTCGATTTTATCACCTAATCAAGTTTGGATTATCGTTGATCCAAAATTGACTTTCTTTTTTCCCATAATTCGTTAATCCCTTTCACTGTTTTTATTAAGAAACATCTACTTTTCATCATTTATTTATCAGAGTAATCCAATACTTATTCTGTCCAAATAATCTATTTAAAATTAAGGATTTTATTATGGAAAACTTCAAACATTTACCAGAGCCATTCCGTATTCGTGTCATTGAGCCTGTAAAAAGAACAACCAGAGAGTATCGTGATCAAGCGATTTTAAAAGCTGGTATGAATCCATTTTTATTAGATAGTGAAGATGTATTTATTGATTTGTTAACTGATAGTGGAACAGGTGCTGTGACACAAGAAATGCAAGCTGCGATGTTACGTGGCGATGAGGCGTACAGTGGCAGTCGTAGTTATTATGCATTAGCAAATGCAGTGAAAGACATTTTTGGTTATGAATATACCATTCCGACTCACCAAGGTCGTGGGGCTGAACAAATCTATATCCCGGTATTAATCAAAAAACGTGAGCAAGAGAAGGGGTTAGATCGTAGCAAAATGGTTGTATTCTCAAACTACTTCTTTGATACAACACAAGGCCACAGCCAAATCAACGGTGCAACTGTACGTAATGTTTACACCAAAGAAGCATTTGATACAGGTGTTAATGCAGATTTTAAAGGTAACTTTGACATTGAAAAATTAGAGCAAGGTATTCTTGAAGTTGGTCCGAATAACGTACCTTATATCGTTTGTACAATAACTTGTAACTCAGCAGGTGGTCAGCCAGTATCACTTGCAAATATGCGTGCAATGTACCAAATTGCACAGAAATATGATATTCCTGTGGTAATGGACTCTGCGCGTTTTGCAGAAAATGCGTATTTCATTCAACAACGTGAAGCAGCTTATAAGAGCTGGACAATAGAACAAATCACGTATGAAAGCTATAAATACGCAGATGCATTAGCAATGTCTGCGAAAAAAGATGCAATGGTTCCAATGGGTGGTTTATTGTGCTTCAAAGATAAACGCATGGAAGATGTCTATAACGAATGTCGTACACTTTGTGTTGTACAAGAAGGCTTCCCAACATACGGTGGCTTAGAGGGTGGCGCAATGGAACGTTTATCGGTTGGTTTACGTGATGGTATGCGTCAAGATTGGTTAGCTTATCGTATTAACCAAATTGAATATCTTGTTAATGGCTTAGAAGAAATAGGAGTGGTTTGTCAGCAACCTGGTGGTCACGCAGCATTTGTTGATGCAGGAAAATTATTGCCACATATTCCAGCGGATCAATTCCCTGCACAAGCGTTAGCTTGTGAACTGTATAAAGTAGCGGGGATTCGTGCGGTAGAAATTGGGTCATTCTTATTAGGTCGTGATCCAAAAACAGGAAAACAATTACCTTGTCCAGCAGAGTTACTACGCTTAACAGTACCACGTGCGACTTATACTCAAACTCATATGGACTTTATTATTGAAGCTTTTAAACACGTGAAGGAAAATGCTGAAAATATTAAAGGATTAACCTTTACTTATGAGCCGAAAGTCTTACGTCATTTCACGGCACGCTTAAAAGAAGTATAAAAAAATTAAATGCAGTTTCTGATTGACTAGAAACTGCATTTTTTCATTTATTTCATTCAAAAGGAAAAGCATTATGAAAAAGACCCCCTCAATTTTTGGTGGTGCTTGCATTATTGCTAGCGTATGTGTTGGTGCTGGAATGCTAGGTCTACCAAGCTCAGGTGCCGGTGCCTGGACAATTTGGTCTATTCTTACCGTTTGCTTTACGATGTTTATAATGACGATCTCTGGTTGGTTATTATTAGAAGCTTATAAACATTATGATCTGCGTGCTTCATTTAATACCGTAACAAAAGATATGCTCGGTAATTCAGTGAATGTGATTAATAACCTTGCTGTTTACTTTGTAGGTGGTATTTTATTGTATGCCTATACAACGGCATCAGGTGGAATTTTAAGTGGATTAATAGGACCTTATTTAGAGCTTGATTCTCGTATTTGGTCAGTCATATTTGTATTAGTTTTCTCTTTCTTTGTGTGGCATTCCACTCGTATTGTTGACCGAGTGTCTGTATTACTCATCATCTTCATGGCATTGTCATTTATTTTCAGTGTATTTGGATTAACTGTAAATATTGATTTAACAACATTATTTGATACCCAAGGGGCTGACTCTAACTATGCCATGTATGCAATGGGGTTATTGCCTGTGGCATTGACCTCATTTGGTTATCACCACTCTGTAGCTACAATGCGTGCTTATTATGGCGATGAGCGTAAAGCAAAATATGCGATCTTAGGGGGAACCAGCATTGCATTAGCGCTTTATTTAGTGTGGATCATCTCGATTTTTGGTAACTTACCTCGTAGCCAATTTGGCCCTGTACTTGCTAGTGACGGTAACTTAGATGTATTACTTGGTGCATTAGGTAATGTCATCGAATCAGCATCAGTAAAACAAGCGATTAATGCTTTCTCTATAGCTGCTATTTTATCTTCTTTCATTGGTGTAGGTTTAGGGGTCTTTGATTTCCTTGCTGATTTCTTCAAATTCGACAATACAAAAGAAGGGCGTTTAAAATCTTGGGCTGTAACATTCTTACCTCCATTAGCACTGTCTGTACTATTCCCGCTTGGTTTCTTAAAAGCGATTGGTTATGCAGGTGCTGTAGCAACAATTTGGACCTGTTTAATTCCGGCAATGCTCGCTAGAAAATCACGTACTATGCCAAATGGCAAAGTAGGTTTTATTGTGGGAGGGGGTAATATCACCATTGTGATAGTCATTTTATTCGGTATTGTGACCGCACTTTTCCATTTCTTAGCTATGTTTAATATGTTGCCGGCATTTAAAGGTTAGATATTGAATAGATGTAACGTATGATGTGGAACAAAAAATTAGCGCCCTGAAAAATGAATATATTTATCGGGCGCTAATTTAGTTATTTGTCAATTAATTCTTTTTTGTGGTTAGTAGTAAGAATGTTCGCCGCGTTGGTGTTCGGTAACATCTTTTGCACCTTTTAATTCATTTGGGAACAGGGACAATAACTGTTTTTCAATACCGTCTTTTAAGGTGACATCTACCATTGAGCAACCGTTGCAGCCACCACCGAATTGTAAAATCGCATAGCCTTCATTAGTGATTTCAATTAACGTGATTTTACCGCCGTGGCTCGCTAACTGAGGGTTGATTTGAGTTTGAATCACATATTCCACTCGTTCTATTAATGGTGCGTCGTCTGCTACTTTACGCATTTTTGCATTTGGTGCCTTTAAAGTAAGCTGTGCACCAAGTTCTTCAGTCACATAATCAATTTCAGCATCTTCCAAGAAAGGTAAGCTGATTTCATCAACGAAAGCAGAGAAGGTAGCATATTTCATTTCTGTATCTGTTGCTTCAACCGCATTTGCAGGGCAGTATGACACGCCACATTCTGCATTTGGTGAACCCGGATTGACCACAAAAATGCGGATATTTGTGCCTTCTTCTTGTTGATCGAGCAAGCGGCGGAAATGTGCTTGTGCCGCTTCTGAAATCTTAATTTGTTCCATAAGTTATCCTAAAAAATTCAATACTTGAGTAAGATTGTCAGAAATGATACTCCGAGATTGCCTTTTTTTCCACCTTTTACAGCAATTATCTTTGCTTAGGTTCTTGCCAATCCCCAAACTTGAATATGCTGAATACCTGCTTTACGCAATAATTTTGCGATTTCATTGAGTGTTGAACCAGTGGTGATCACATCATCAATTAAGGCGACAGATTGATAGCGGCATTTTGATTGTTTATCCGATAACTGAAAAGCGTGACGTAAGTTTTTACGTCTGTCAGTAGCACTTAAACCTCGTTGCGTGTGAGTATGTTTACAGCGTTGTACCAGTTGGTTATCTACGGGAATTTTCAGCCACTTGCTCAATTGTTGCGCTAATAAATCTGCTTGATTGTAACCACGCTGCCATTGGCGAAAATGATAGAGTGGCACAGGTATCAGCACATCAGGCAAAGTAAGTCCATAAATTCGTCTTGCATCATAAACAGCAAGTAATAAAAGGCGTGCTAAAGTGCGGTCTAAAAAGAAGGATTTTTGAAATTTAAAGTGATGAATGAGTTGTGACAAGGGTTCCATATAACGTGCGATAATCACTATGCGATCCCAACTAGGTTCGTTTTGTAAGCAACGCCCACAATGCAATGCAGGGCGTGCAATTTCCATTCCACAATGTCCGCAATAAGTAAAGCGATGAATAGTTTGATTACAGTGTGAACACAAGCCGTGATGGGCAATTGCCAAAGGCTGTTGGCACAAAAAACAGCGAAAACCAAACCAGTTCATTTTATTCTCCGTAAAAAGCATTAATCTAAAACGGAAACATAAAAAAGGCGTGTCCTTAATGTACACGCCTCGATCTGGATCGCAAAAATAATTAATCTAATAAGCCAGCTTGTTTAAGGAAGTAGTGAATCCCATCTTGATCAATTGGGCGAGTGATGTGACGTGCAATTTTTTTCACATCTTCATGAGCATTCCCCATTGCCACGCCCACGCCAACGGTGCGGAGCATTTCAATGTCATTTAAGCCGTCACCAAATGCCATTACATTTTCCATTTCAAAGCCTAAATGGCGAATTGCGCTTGCAATACCACTTGCTTTTGAAATGTTGGCGTCAAATAAGTCCATTGAGTCTTTATGCCAACGTACAGATTGTAAGCCCGCTAACACGCCAGAGTTTTGAACGAGTTCATCTTTTTCTGTGTTATAGAACGCAAGAATTTGGAAAACATCATTATTTTTGAAGAAATCTTTATCCACATAATAATGACCTTTTAGTGGATCTAATGCACCACGCACTTCTTCAGTTGCCGCTGAAATGGCAGTATCTGTTGGGGAAATTTGTGCGTATTCAATTTGGTGTTTTTCAAAGAAATCCACAAGTTTTTGGATTTTTTCAGTAGGTAAAGTGTTTTTTTCTAACGGCGCATTTTTATAATCAATATATTGCCCGTTAATCGTTACAAATAAATCCATCCCAGTTTGTGCAATGAGTTCTTTAATTTTGGGTGGGAAGTTTGAAGGTGTACGCCCAGTCGCAATCGCAGTAATAATACCGTTTTCTTTCAATTTGTTTAACGCAGGCACAACGCTATCAGGGATACGATCTTCATCTTTGATCAGCAAGGTTTCATCAATATCAAAAAAGACGATTTTAATTTGGTTTTTGTAATTAGGAATGTTCATAAGCTTCCTTCTAGTATTGATATGAAAGCCAGTATTCTTTAAGTGTGAGCAAATACTGCCATAAAAAGTATCTTGAGCTAGCCGCCCAATTTGGTGCTCCAATCACCAGAAAATACAATAAAAAAACACCGCACTTTTAGTCGGCTGACAGCAAAGTGCGGTTAATTTTTAGTGAGTTTTAGCTACACATCGTAAGTCGTTGATGCTGTATCACCACCACGACCAGTCCAGTTAGTATGGAAGAACTCACCACGTGGTTTGTCAGTGCGTTCATAAGTGTGTGCACCGAAGTAGTCACGTTGCGCTTGTAATAAGTTTGCTGGTAAACGTTCGCTAGTGTAGCTGTCTAAGAAGGTGATCGCTGACGCCATACAAGGCATTGGGATACCCACTTCAATGGATTTTGCGACCACTTTACGCCATTCACCTAAACTATTTTCTAAAATGCCTTTGAAGTAATCGTCTGAACCCAAGAAGATTAAATCTGGGTTAGCTTCATAAGCATCGCGGATGTTACCTAAGAAACGGCTACGGATGATACAACCTTCACGCCATAAAAGTGCGGTGTTTCCGTAGTTAATATTCCAACCGAAGTTTTCAGATGCTTCGCGGATTAACATAAAGCCTTGTGCGTAAGAAATGATTTTTGATGCCAATAACGCTTTGCGTACTGCTTCAATCCACACTTTTTTATCGCCTTCCACTTTGCCCACTGCTTTGTTGAATAATTTTGATGCTTCAACACGTTGATCTTTGAATGAAGATACGCAACGTGCGAACACAGATTCAGTGATAAGTGTTAATGGAATACCGAAATCAAGAGCGTTGATACCTGTCCATTTACCTGTCCCTTTTTGACCCGCAGTGTCTAAAATCTTATCCACTAAGCGAGAACCATCTTCATCTTTGTAGCCTAAAATATCTGCTGTAATATCGATAAGATAGCTGTCTAACTCCGTGTTACGCCATTCGTTGAACGTTGCCTCCAACTCATCATCAGATAAACCTACTCCTTCTTTTAAGAATTGGTATGCTTCGCAGATAAGTTGCATATCGCCGTATTCGATACCGTTGTGAACCATTTTCACGAAGTGACCTGCTCCATCACGACCCACCCAGTCACAGCACGCTTCGCCTTGTTCGGTTTTCGCAGAAATAGCTTGTAGAATTGGTTTTACGTGTTCCCACGCTGATTCATCACCGCCTGGCATAATTGAAGGCCCGAAACGTGCACCTTCTTCGCCACCAGAAACACCCGTACCAATAAAGCGAATGCCTTTTTCGCGTAAGTAAGCCACACGACGGTTAGTGTCAGGATAGTTGGTGTTACCGCCATCAATAATGATGTCGCCTTCTTCTAAGTGAGGTAATAATGCCTCGATGAATTGATCGACAACATCACCCGCACGCACCATTAGCATCACTTTACGCGGTTTTTCTAATTTATCCGCTAAGTCTTGTAATGAATAAGCCCCGATAATGTTTGTGCCTTTCGCAGCACCTTGTAAAAATTCATCGACTTTCGAAGTAGTACGGTTGAATGCCACTACTTTAAAGCCGTGATCATTCATATTTAAAATTAAGTTTTGGCCCATTACCGCTAAGCCGATAACGCCGATGTCACCTTTTACTGACATTGTTTGCTCCTGTTTTTTAAGAAATCATATATTTTTCTAATAAAGGTAATACTCTGTTAGGTACTTTTCGTGGATAACGATTTGTTCTTTTTACCAATCTTACTTACCTACTAAAAAATACTCAAAAGGAATATTTTTTGTATTAGCGGATTGTTCTAATTCTTTTTTATCTTGTTCGCTATCGCCAACCATAAAGAGTTTGGTATTTTTTCCGAATTTACCATTCTCAATAACATATGTGGCAGCGACTTTGTTTAACATTTGGCTTTTGCCTGAAATACCAATGTTTAAATTGTCATTAGTCACTAAATCCATTAATTGCTTGTTTATTCCACCTGAGCTAGTTTTCATCACTCCTGCTAAGATTAAATTAGATGCGCTATTATTAGCTGCATTTACATTAAAAATGATAGTTTTATTCGTATTTTTAGGAATTTTCCGAGCAATATCATATGGGCTAATTGCAGATGAGCAAGCCATTAAAGTCAATACAATGAAAAGAGAAAATAGTTTTTTCATTTTAAACTCCTGATTAAGTAAGAAAATTTTTCAAAAAAATACCGCACTTTTATCTCTTAAGCCACGCTTGAAAACTTACTGAATTTCATCCCCCGATGGCGCTCGTCTTTGACGAGTACCTTAATTTTTAGCACTCGTTGGAAACGAGCGCTATCCTATATTTGGTACTCGAATCTTTTGTAAAATTTCGAAAAATCTCACCACTTGTTATAGCAACTTCGCCGCATCTTTATCCAAATACCACTCTGTAATGCCCTTTTTCGCTTTAATTTTCGCAGCTGGGTAAGGCAAACTTTCTGCTGGCTTGGTTTGAATTTCTTTCAAAATTTCTGCTTTGCTTGCACCAGTCACTAAATAAGTCACTCGTTTCGCTTGTTCAATCAATTTTGCCGTTTTTGAAATACGGATTTGCCCTGTTTCAGGGTGTTTTGCGATAACCGCTAAATGTGGATCATCAAAATTAGTTTGATGTGGGAAAAGTGATGCAGTGTGTCCATCTGTTCCCATACCTAAAATAATCCAATCAAAAACTTGCTCAGGAACGACCGCACTTAGCTCTTGCTCAAAGCGTTTAAGTTCAGTTTCTACTGGCTCTTCGCCACGAATACGGTGAATATTTTCTGTAGGAATTTGAATGTGATCGAATAATAATTTTTGCACTTCGCCGTAGTTACTTTCAGGATCGGTTGGTAACACCATACGATCATCACCCCACCAGAAATGCAAGTTTTGCCATTGAATTTCAGTGTTGTAAGGCACTTGTGCGAGGGTTTTAAATAATAATTTCGGCGTTGACCCGCCAGATAAAGAAATGTGCACAGGGCGATTTTCAAGGCTATATGCTAAAAGCTCTTGTGCGATTTTTTCGACGGCATTTTGTGCGTTGTCAAAAATAACTGTATTCATTGCGTATCCTAAGTTATTTTCAATAATCCCCCTTGACTAGGGGGATTATTGAATAAATTACACTTTTTTCTTCATTAAACCGCTAGGTCTGCGCCACACACGGCCTGTTTTTGCGATCAATTTATCCGCTTCTGTTGGTCCCCAAGAGCCTGATTCATATTCATATACTCTGCCATTTTTCGCTTTGTAATCTAAAATTGGCTCAACAAATTTCCAGCAGGCGTGTACCGCATCAGTACGCGCAAATAGCGTTGCATCACCTTTCATTGAATCTAAAAGTAAGCGCTCATAAGCGGTTAATAAACTTGGTGATGCAAGATCAGCATAACGGAAATCCATTGACACTTCTTTAGCCTCAAAGCCTGCCCCCGGTTTTTTCAAGCCGAAACGCATTGAAATGCCTTCATCTGGCTGAATACGGATAATCAGTTTATTTTCAGGTGCTTTTTGGCTGAATACTGGGTGTGGCGTGGTTTTGAAGTGAATCACAACTTCAGTCACTCGAGTCGGTAAACGTTTACCAGTACGTACATAGAAAGGCACTCCCGCCCAACGCCAGTTGTCAATTTCACAACGTAATGCCATATAGGTTTCTGTATCTGAGTCCGCTGGCACGCCTTTTTCTTGTAAGTAACCTTTGACCTCTTCACCATTGATCACACCAGTACCGTATTGTCCGAGCACTAAGTTATTTTCTAAATCATCTTGGCTTAATGGGTGTAAGCAATAGAGCACTTTTGCCACTTCATCACGCATTGAATCTGCATTGATGATTGCAGGTGGTTCCATTGCAACCATTGCAAGCACTTGCAATAAGTGGTTTTGGAACATATCACGCATCGCACCTGAACCGTCATAATAACCACCACGTTCTTCAACACCTAAGGATTCTGCACCTGTAATTTCAACATAATCGATGAAATTTCGGTTCCAAAGAGGTTCAAATAAACCGTTTGAGAAACGTAAAACGAGTAGGTTTTGTACGGTTTCTTTACCTAAATAATGGTCGATACGATAAATTTGGTGTTCTGCAAAGAAACGGTGAATTTGAATATCTAATTCTTTTGCAGTGCGAATATCATAGCCGAATGGTTTTTCAACAATTAAACGTTTCCAACCAAATTCTTCGGTATTTAGGCCATGTGCAGCTAGACATTCAGGGATCACACCATAAAGGCTTGGTGGTGTAGAAAGGTAATAGAGAGTGTTACCATAGGTTTGATATTTATCGTGCAGTTCATCAAGGCGAGGAATTAATTTGCCATAATCACTTGCATCTGAGGTATTTAAAGCTTGGTAATATAAATGGTTACAAAATTCTTCTAAAGTTTCACCATTGGCACCCTCGTGCTTAATTAATGCTTGGCGCATTTTGTCACGGAAACTTTCATCACTTAATTCTGTACGTGCTACACCTAATACTGAAAAATGTTCAGTTAAACGGCCTATTTTATAAAGATTATAAAGTGCAGGAATTAACTTACGATGAGTTAAGTCTCCTGAAGCACCAAAAATCACAATACAATTATTATCTGCTTCTATTTTCATTTTATTCCTGAGGTTATTAATTGTTGAAAAATATTATAAATTTGTAAATGATTATAACAAATTGCTTTTTATTACACTTCATTAAATTTAAAGATTTTCTGCCAAGCGTAGTTTTTATCTAAGGTCATAATAAAGTCTGGGTTGATAAAGGTTTCTCGTTTGTTATAAGTTAATGGTTGAAATTGAGTATCAAATACTGCGCCTCCAACTTCAGCTAATAAAATTTCAGCTGGTGCTGTGTCCCATTCTCCTGTTTTACCCAGTCGTATATAGCAATCACAGGTTCCATCTGCGACTAAGCCACTTTTTAAACCACTTGAACCATAAATAAGGAAATCATATTCACAATTTTCCGTTAAAACAGACCGCACTTTATTAGTTGTACTGGTTGCTCCGATAGCAATTTTGAGTTTATTTTTGGCAAGTAATGGACGAGGGATGAGTTTTTGCTTTCGTTTGCCTGCTGACTTATATGCGCCAAAACCTTTCATTGCATAATAAGTAGTATCAAGTAAAGGGGCGTGAATAATACCAAGAACAGGTATGTTGTTTTGCACTAATGTAATTAAAACTGAGAATTGATCAGTTTGATCAATAAATTGTTGGGTGCCGTCTAATGGATCAATTAACCAATATTCGAGCCATTGCGTACGTTCTGTTAGCGAAATTTTGCAACATTCTTCTGATAAAATTGGCATATTAGGCGTAAGTGCGGTGAGTTTTTCGATTAAAAATTGGCTTAAAAATAAATCGACTTCCGTCACCGGTGTGTTATCTGATTTTTTTCGAATATTGACCGCACTTTGTTTCGATTTCTGATAGAAATCCGCTAAATGCTTTCCCGCTTGATAAGCAATGTCGAGGGTATCGTCTAATAACTTCGGGGAAAGTGTTAGCATAGGAATATCCTTTTAAACAGCGAGTTATGAATGGATGCAACTGCACTTTCTATCAATGCCCTTCGGTTACATTCATAGGAAGCAAGAACGATTTAAACGGTTGCGTAAAAATAAAAAGCAGGCTACCAGATATCTTAGTAGCCTGCAACTTAATCAATCAAAATTATGCTTGTTTTTTTGCTCGTAATACACGCAATACTAAGATACCTGCACCAGTCACAAAAGCCATTAAACCAAGCACTTCAGCAACGGTTCCCCAGTTTTCTAAATGAAGTGCTAATGGCGCATCTGAACCGCCAGAGGTGACAGAAGCAGCGATGATAAAGGCGAGTACGACACCCACTAAACTTTCACCCACAATCAGACCTGCGGCAAATAATGTACCAAAACGTTCTGCTGATTTTTTAATCACCTCTTGGTTCTTGCCAGTACGTGTTGCATAGCGAGTTAAGTGTTTGTTGATTAACCAAGCTAAGACTGCACCGATAATGATTGGCATATTTACAACAGGTGGTAAGTAAATTCCCATACCTACTGCAAGTGCTGGTAATGCAAATCGACCACTACTGGATTTTTTCAAGAACGAATCAATCACAATTAACGTTAAACCTAATCCAATACCAACAAAGATATATGTCCATTCAAGGCTATGTGAGAAGATACCTTTTGCGATAGTGGTCATTAAGGTTGCTTGTGGTGCAGATAATGCTTGTGCAGGGTCCATACTTTCACGTGGCAATGCACCTGTAAAACCATAAGCGTGATATAAAATTTCAAGCACTGGTGCAATTACTAATGCACCTACGATACAACCAATGATTAATGCCACCTCTTGACGCCAAGGGGTTGCACGCACTAATAAGCCTGTTTTTAAGTCTTGTAAGTTATCGTTTGAAATTGCTGCAATAGTCACTACAAGTGAACCTGAGAAGATGGTCAATGCGGTTAAAAATTGCATTGATTCTGGGTTTTCAGATAAACCAGTCACATTGCCTACAACCATTAATGCGAGTGAAATGCTTACGACAGAAATAATCCCGATACCTGAAATTGGGCTTGATGATGATCCAACTAAACCTGCCATATAACCACAAGCAGCAGCAACGAAGAAACCAATACCCACAGTGAAAATTGTACAAACAACAATTAACAGAACGGTTACTTCAGGTGAAAGGTTCATCACACTGATGAAGTCATATAATGAGAATGCGATTAATGCAATAGTTGCAAGTGTTAGATAAACCATTGTTTTTGGAGATAAGTCTTGCTCTGTTCGCTCACTTGTTTGTCCATTTGGGTCTTTTAAGCTACGGAAAGAAGCTCGCATCCCCTCAATCATTGGTTTCATTAAGATAATTAATGTCCAAATTGCCGCGATGCCAATAGTACCGACACCAATAAAACGTACTTTTTCTTTCCAAATACCCATTGCATAACTAATCATATTGGCATCTTCTGGCATCGGTACGGCTGCGCTAAAGTAAGGGACTGCTACACCCCAAGCAATGAAAATACCCAGTAAAATTGCTAAACCACCGACGATACCGACTAAGTAACCGGCACCCACTAATGCAAGTGAGAAACCCATTGGAATTTGGAAAATTGCATTGCCTGATTTAAACCAATAACTTGCACCGTCAGCAACTACACGTAAACCATTAGTTAAGAATGCCATTACACCGGCAATTAAACCGCCAGTCATAATCTCACGTACGCCACTGTCGCTACCTTGTTTGTGGTTACCTGCTTTTAAAATCTCTGCAGCTGCAACGCCTTCTGGGTAAGGGAGTTCACTACGCGTTACCATCGCATTACGTAGAGGAATCGTGAAAATAACCCCTAAAATTCCCCCCGAAGCACAGATCAACATTGTTTGCCAGAATGGGAAACCTTGCCAATATCCCATCATTAAGAGACCCGGTAATACGAAAATGATAGATGATAATGTTCCTGCTGCAGATGCTTGGGTTTGCACCATATTATTTTCTAAAATGTTAGACCCTGAGAACATTTTTAACACAGCCATTGAAATAACTGCAGCAGGGATAGATGATGCGAAAGTAAGACCTACTTTCAACCCTAAGTAGACATTTGATGCCGTAAATACGACAGTAATTAAAGCCCCTAAAATCATTCCTCTTAGCGTTAATTCACGCAGAGAGTCTTGCGGAGCATATTGCGTAGAACCGCTCATAGAAATCCTCATTAATTGTTATGTTTGTTTTAGGATCGAAAAATCCATTTTTATCTGCATATTTATTCATAAAACAATAAATACAGAAATTATTAGATAACACTCAATTGATGATATTGCAAATGGAATATCACTTCATTTTGTAAAAAATCAAAAATTCTTATATAAAAAATCTCGTAAGCAATAAAGTGCGACTAAGTTTCGTGCTTCACAAAAATTTGCATCGACTAAAAGTTCATCAATTTTATCGAGTGGAAAACGGACAAGTTCTAATGGTTCAGGCTCATCACCTTCTAATTTACAAGGGTAGAAATCGCGTGCAATAAAGATATGCATTGGATTATTCATATGACTTGGAGAGGTGTTGACGGTTCGAAGGTGTTGTAAAGAGTTTGCACCTAAACCGATTTCTTCTTTTAATTCTCGCACCGCACTTTGTTCTGGAGTTTCATTGGGATCCATTAGCCCTTTTGGAAAACCTAGTTCGTAGCGTTCAGTGCCTACTGCATATTCACGCACCATTAAGAGCTCATTACCTTCAATTGGTAACACCATGACTGCAGCACGACTGCTAGGTTTGAAACGCTCATAAGTGCGGTATTCCCCATTAGAGAAGCGTAATTTGACAGATTGAATTTCAAAAATTTGTGATTTGGCGGCAACTGAAACCGATAAAATTTCAGGCTTTTGCATTAAATGCCTCCTATGCTAGTGCAAATTGCGTTTATTCCATTGCTAAATTTTACAAAATTATTGAATAACGATACCATAACTTGCTAAGTGTAAGAAGGAAGTACATTGAATGAAACAACTTAATTGGCAGAATATCGATACCGTTATTTTAGATCTAGATGGTACATTAATTGACCTTTATTTTGATCATGTTTTTTGGAAAAAAATTGTGCCACAAGTTTATGCTGACAAATTTCATATTTCTTTAAAAGAAAGTACGAATTTGCTCAAACAACGTTATGAAGCCATTGAGCATACTAAAGATTGGTACTGTTTAGATTTTTGGGCAAAAACTTTGGATTTACCCTTACATCAGATGTATCAACAGCACGCACCTCAAGTAAAAGTGCGGTCAGATGTTGTGCCATTTTTACAAACTCTCAATAACATGAAAAAGTACGTGATTTTACTCACTGATAGTAATCACTTTTGTTTAGAGACCAAATTAAAATATTGTGATTTTACACCCTACTTTGATCTACTGTTATCAAGTCATCAGTTTGATGCCCCAAAAATGGAGCAAGTTTTATGGCAACGCTTACAACAAAAACACTATTTTAAACCCGAGCGTACCTTATTTGTTGATGATACAGAAAACGTACTGGACAGTGCACGGCAATTTGGTATTGCTTATACTTTAGGTGTAGAAAATCCAGATAGTTCATTGCCAGATAAGCAATTTGAACGGCACTCTTCCGTAAAAAACTATCGTACTTTGATTGAATGAAGAAGGGATGATTTATGGCAAAACATAGCAATACTGAAGAAAATAATGATCAAGTTCGCTTAGATAAATGGCTCTGGGCGGCACGTTTTTATAAAACACGTACTATTGCAAAAGAAATGATTGATGGTGGCAAAGTCCATTACAATGGTCAACGCACTAAACCGAATAAAGCGGTTGAAGTAGGTGGCATTATTAAGTTACGACAGGGTAATGAAGAAAAAGAAGTAGAAGTGACCGCACTTTCAACTCAACGCCGTGGCGCACCTCAGGCACAATTACTGTATAAAGAAACGGAAAAAAGCGTGGAACAGCGAGCTAAAATAGCGATTGCTCGTAAGATTAATGCCCTCACAATGCCACATCCAGATCGTAGACCAAACAAAAAAGAACGTCGTGATCTCTTGAAATTTAAACACCAAGACGGCTTGTGACTGCTATAATAGTTATTGTATTTGCAAGCTAAATATTGTAAGAACTGACCGCACTTTTTGTCTAATTAATTTATCAGTAAGCCGTTATAGGCTTGAAATGCGCGGTCAAAATGAAGAATAACACAAAGGATAATCAATGACATATCAAACTGATAACGACAAACTTTACCGATATTTATTTAAAGATCGTGCTGTACGTGGTGAATGGGTACGTTTAAATTCAACGTTTAATGCCACGTTAAATACACACCAATATCCTCAAGTTATCCAAAATTTACTGGGTGAAATGATGGTCGCGGCCAGTTTATTGACTGCAACATTAAAATTTGAAGGGGATATCACAGTACAAGTGCAAGGAGACGGGCCGCTTAAATTAGCATTGGTGAATGGTAATAGCAATCAACAAATCCGTGCATTGGCTCGTTTACAAAGTGAAGTAAAAGACGATATGACCTTAGCACAATTAGTGGGACAAGGCATTTTAGTGATAACGATTGCACCCACTGAAGGAGAACGTTATCAGGGTGTGATTGCGCTAGATAAACCAACCATTACAGCGTGTTTGGAGGATTATTTCGTACGTTCTGAACAGTTACAAACTCAACTCATTATTCGCACTGGCGAATTTGACGGCAAACCTGTTGCAGCAGGTATGTTATTACAAATTATGCCGGATGGCTCTGGTTCACCAGAAGATTTCGACCACTTAGCTACCTTAACAGCCACAGTGAAAGATGAAGAAATATTTGCTTTAACTGCGGAAGAATTACTTTATCGTTTATATCATGAAGAAACAGCCGTAGAGATCTTTCCTGCTCAATCTGTTGAGTTTTTCTGTGGTTGTTCACAAGAGCGTTCTGGTGCAGCATTATTGTTAATCCCTGATGATGAAATTGATGAAGTCTTAGCTGAACATAATGGCACGATTGATATGCAATGTGAGTGCTGTGGCACACATTATTTTTTTAATAAAGAAGCTATTAACGTATTGAAAAATAATTAACGGATTGTTTTTTATTCAATACTAACTATAATTTAACCTTGATTTATAAAGACAAATGGAGTTTAAAATGAAAAAAATCATCTTAGGAGTGCTAGTGCTTACTGCAACAAATGCAATGGCTCTATCAAATAACGTCAATCTTTATGGAAAAGTAGGCGTTGATGTAGTATCAAAATTTGAAACGATTTCACCAAGTGTTCATAAATTTAATGCCCCTTCGAAAAATAAGGTTGCACCGGGGGTATTTTTAGAAGCAACTTATAGCATTGTGCCTGAGTTTGAGGTAGGTGTTGGTGTAGGCTATATTAAGCGTAAATCATATAATTATAGCCATCTAAAATCAATAGAATCTGATAGTAACAGTGGCGTTCATTATGATATTCCGCTAATAGAATATTCTAAAGTGAATCGTTACTCTTCTATACCAGTTTATCTTGTTGGTAAATTTAATCTTAATTTAAAGCCTGATTTGTTGGTGTATTTACAGGGGGACTTCGGTTATTCCTTCAATAAAGTAAAATCTACTCATCGGTATGTCACGTATGAGGATGTAGCTGGTAATGGTATGTTTGGCAAAAGCCGAGATAATATTATTCATACTGACGTAACAAATGGTAAATATTATGGCGTTGGTGTGGGTGTTGAGTATAAAAATATTCAGCTAGGTATTTCTTATCATCATTCTAAAGCAAGACTGCAATACCATACTAGAGGGCTTGCTCTGACAAATGACTCTTATCAGAATGATGCGTTACGTCTTTCTCTAGGCTATAAATTCTAATTTTATTACACATTGCAAACCGTTCTTTTTATGAACGGTTTTTTTCTATGATAAAAGTCAAAGAAAAATAAAAAAGTTGAGTAAAATTTCAAAATTTTGATCAACCTAACAGTTTTTGAGTAGAAACTTGATTAAAATGCTCACAATTATTTTTTAACTTTAAAACTTAACTCTACGAGGTGATGTATGACAGATCTAAATAAAGTAATCAATGAACTTGGTACACTTGGCATTCATGATGTAAAAGAAATCGTTTATAACCCAAGCTATGAACAACTATTTGAAGAAGAAACTAAACCAGGTTTAGATGGTTACGAAAAAGGTGTTGTGACTCAATCTGGTGCTGTTGCAGTTGACACTGGTATTTTCACAGGTCGTTCTCCAAAAGATAAATATATCGTTCTTGATGACAAAACTAAAGACACGGTTTGGTGGACAAGTGATGCGGCGAAAAACGATAACAAACCAATGACACAAGATACGTGGAAAAGCTTAAAAGGCTTAGTCACTGAACAACTTTCTGGCAAACGTTTATTTGTGATCGATGCATTTTGTGGTGCAAATGCTGATACTCGTTTAGCAGTACGTATCGTAACAGAAGTTGCGTGGCAAGCTCACTTTGTTAAAAACATGTTTATTCGTCCAACTGAAGCTGAATTAGTCGGTTTCAAACCAGACTTTGTAGTAATGAACGGTTCTAAAGTAACCAACCCTAATTGGAAAGAGCAAGGCTTAAATTCAGAAAACTTCGTTGCATTCAACTTAACTGAAGGTGTGCAATTAATCGGTGGTACTTGGTACGGCGGTGAGATGAAAAAAGGTATGTTCTCAATGATGAACTACTTCTTACCATTAAGAGGCATCGCATCAATGCACTGTTCAGCAAACGTTGGTAAAGACGGCGATGTAGCGGTATTCTTTGGTTTATCAGGTACTGGTAAAACAACACTTTCAACTGATCCAAAACGTCAATTAATCGGTGATGATGAGCACGGTTGGGATGATGATGGCGTATTCAACTACGAAGGTGGTTGCTATGCGAAAACTATCAAACTTTCTCCAGAAAACGAACCAGATATCTATGGTGCAATCAAACGTGATGCATTATTAGAAAACGTGGTTGTTCGTGCTGATGGTTCAGTTGATTACGATGATGGTTCAAAAACAGAAAATACTCGTGTTTCTTACCCAATTTACCACATTGACAACATCGTAACGCCAGTATCAAAAGCAGGTCACGCGAAAAAAGTGATTTTCTTAACAGCAGATGCGTTTGGTGTATTACCACCAGTATCTAAATTAACGCCAGAACAAACTAAATATTACTTCTTATCTGGTTTCACAGCGAAATTAGCAGGTACAGAGCGTGGTATTACAGAACCAACACCAACATTCTCAGCGTGTTTCGGTGCAGCGTTCTTATCACTTCACCCAACTCAATATGCTGAAGTGTTAGTGAAACGTATGGAAGCTGCTGGTGCAGAAGCTTACTTAGTGAACACTGGTTGGAATGGTACAGGTAAACGTATTTCAATCAAAGATACTCGCGGTATCATTGATGCTATCTTAGATGGTTCAATTGAGAAAGCTGAAATGAATAAATTACCAATCTTTGATTTAGCGATTCCAACAGCATTACCAGGTGTTGACCCTGCAATCTTAGATCCACGTGATACTTATGCAGACAAAGCTCAATGGCAAGCGAAAGCAGAAGACCTTGCAAGTCGTTTTGTGAAAAACTTCGAAAAATATACAACTAATGAAGAAGGTAAAGCATTAGTTGCAGCGGGTCCAAAAGCATAATGTAATTACGTTTAAATTAAAAAGCAGCTTGGTGAAAATCGAGCTGTTTTTTTTATGCCCGAATTGTGGATGGATATGTTATAAGTGACAATAAAAAAACCACCTGTTGTTGGGTGGTTTTGGTTGGCATTTATCCCTGTTTTTTCAGGATAACATACATTTCATCTTTTAAGCGGAGTTTTTCTTTTTTCAGATTTTCAACTTCAGTCGGTGTACCTAATTCAATATTTGCCTCAATATTTTTAATTCGTTGATCGAGCTCATTGTGTTTGTCAAATAAACGAGAAAAATGAGAATCCTCATTTTTTAATTTAGATATTAAATCGCGAAATTCTGGGAACATAGAGAACTCCTTATTAGAGGGTATAAAATATACTGTTACTTATCTTAACGGAATTTTCATTTTATGACTGTGTCGTAGATCACAAATCTAAAGAGAAAAGTCTTGTTTAATTTTATTCAATAACACATCGCAGCAACGATCTAATAATTGGTAGGTTTGATTAAAATCTTTTGTGTACCAAGGATCTGGAATATGGTCATACTCCATATCAGGGCAAAGTGTGGTGATTTTAAATAATTTTTCAGGGTGACGACCAAACATCTCTTCCAAATCTTGTAAGTTTTGATCGTCCATTGCAATGAGATAATCATAAAATTCCCAATCTTTTGACCGCACTTTTTTGCTACGGAAGCCTGAGCTGTTGATCTTATGTTGGTCTAACATATCTGCTGTCCCACAATGCATATCTTCGCCATCATGCCAGCCCGATGTGCCTGCACTGCTGGTTTTGATTTTATCAGTTAAACCAGCTTGATTGATTTTCTCACGCATGAGAAATTCTGCCATTGGAGAGCGACAAATATTGCCTAGGCAGACGAAAAGAATGTTTATCTCTTTTTTCATTTTATTTCCTTTTTGTAAAAAAATATCCCCAAATTTAATGGGGATATATCAAATTATACGGATGTAGATTTCACACTTTTACGTGTTTCTTTAACCGTACTTTGTCCAGTATTTACTTTTTTCACTGTGGACTTTTTTACTTTGTTTTTTGCTTCAGTTGCTTTCTCGGCTTTTTTACTATCCGTTTTCTTTACGTCAGCTTTCTTTGTTTCTTCTGCTTTTTTACGTGTTTTTGTAGTTTTCGTTGTGGCAGATTTAGTTGTTGCTTTTTTCGTTTTTTTAGCTGGAGTTACGATAGCTGTTTGCCCTTGTTCTGCGAGCCATTGATTAAGTTTTTCAAGCAAGATATTACCTAACGGGCTTGGGTCACCAGTAAATAGTGTTTGCAAGCCGTTTTTCTCAATAATATGGCGACGTAATTCAATACGTTCTTGGTGATTTTCAGCCAGACGAATAGCTTGTGCCACATATTCATCAGCACTGTCTGCAATTAACCAGTCTGGTAAACCTAAGCGTTTAAATAACCCTTCATCAATATGTTCATGCACTTCATCACCTGTTTTACAAATACCCACTAAACCTAATGTCGCCATATCAATAATACCGTTTGTATTACCAAACGGGAATGGGTTTAGCATCATATCGCAGTTATACAAGACATTGAGGTAGTCGTGATATGGTAATTGTGGATAAACAGTAGCGGTATCACCCAAATAACTTTTGATAAAACGTTCAATATAAGGGTGTGTTACCCCAAGAGATTGACCAAGTGTGAAATAAAAATGTACTTTGACATTGGCTTGCTCTGCAATGGTTTTTAGTGCATTTAAAAAGTATGGGTTTAACTTCATTGTGGTCGCAGCAATCCCGATATTTACGGTTTCTGGGTTTTCTCTTAAAGAATATTCTACGCTAGTTGGTGCCGCAGATGATGGTACATAAGGCAATGCATCTTTGGGTAAGCGAAGTATTGTTTCACTAAAACAATCTTCAGAGCCCACATAATCATCTTCCACAACCACATATTCAATAAATTCAGAGTGTGTTGTTGCAGGGTGGCCTAAGGCAATGGCTTGGATTGGCGCTAAACGGCAGTTACTAGCAAAGATTGTGATGAGATCCATTCCAATGCTTGGCATATACACAATTGCAGCATTGTTTTCTTCACAGATTTGTTTCACGAAAAGTAATTTATCGAATATAGTATTGCCAGTGATAAGATGAAATTCATCAAAAACATTTCTACCCGCTTCATCAACACTTTCACCACCTAATCCAATTAAGTGGAAATGTTCACGTGCGGCAATCATTGAGGTGGAATGAGTACGATAAATTGAATGTGCCGCGTGGAAATGTTCTAACAATACAACCATTACTGGTTTTTTATCAATCTTGATTTGGTTCACATCGCGATCTTGCCAACCCACTTGTAATAAGTGTTTACGGATAATTTGATTCAGTGATTTTTTCACTAAATGTTTGTTTTCTGCAATATCGTAGCTGCAATGCATATACACATCGTGTGAAATGCCACTTGGTAAGCCGTTAAAGCCATTAAGTTGTGCTAATTTTTCAGGGAACCATTGTAAAATCGCAGCACGTTTGTTGAATGCTGTGCTAGTACCTAAGAAGCGAGGTGACTGCAATGCAAACATCAGTGAAGCGCAGACTTCAGGTTGGACTTTCCATAGCGTATCTAAACTTAAGTTCACATTGGATTCAGGAAAATATAATAAACAGAATTTAAACAATGCAGAAAGACTTGATTCAATATGAATATCAAGATTGCTCTCGCGATCTGCTTTTGTATTATAAGTTTGTAGTATGTGGTCTGCATTGATAAAAGGCGAACTTGCGAAAATCAAATGCATCCAACGTTGTAAGGTTATAAGCGATAAGAAACCTTTGTGTGAAATATCCAATTTAGGATCTTGGAACAATGTTGTGATCCCAACAGCCATTCTTGTACAAAAATGAACAGTTGTATCGTATTCACTGTCTTGGATTTGTTGAGGAATATCAAATTCAATATCAGTTAATGCACCGAAATTGGTATCGAGTTTATTTAAAATCGCTCTCAATTCATTACAGGCTAGCTCATACTCTTTATTTGCCACTGCATGTTCAAAACGATTCACACTTGGATTTGGTTTTTTATCAGTCATTACAACTCCTTTGTTAACAAGTACCCCACAGATCATATTCATCTGCTTGGGTAATTTCGACTTGGATAATTTGCCCCACCTTGACGTCGATTTGGCTTACATTATCAATATAAACCACACCATCAATTTCAGGTGCATCAGCCATAGAACGGCCGATAATACCTTCTTCGTCAATCTCATCAATAATCACAGACAGGATTTTTCCAACTTTTTGTTGTAAACGCTGAGCTGAAATTTCTTGCTGTAATTGCATAAAGCGGTGGAAGCGCTCTTCTTTTACGTCTTCAGGCACTTGATCTGGCATATCCGTTGCCACAGCGCCTTCGACAGGACTAAATTTGAAGCAGCCAACTCGATCAAGTTGTGCTTCTTTGAGGAAATCTAATAATAATTGGAAATCTTCTTCTGTTTCGCCAGGGAAACCCACAATGAAGGTTGAACGTAATGTCAATTCTGGGCAAATCTCACGCCACTTTTTAATACGCTCTAAAGTGCGGTCGATTGAACCCGGTCTTTTCATTGCTTTTAATACTTTTGGGCTTGCGTGTTGTAGAGGAATATCAAGATAAGGTAATAATTTACCTTCAGCCATTAATGGAATTAAATCATCTACGTGTGGATACGGATATACATAATGTAAACGCACCCATACACCTAATTTTCCTAATTGCTCACATAAACTCATTAAGTTATTTTTAATTGGCATTCCATTCCAAAACACAGTTTTGTTTTGTACTTCTTTGCTTTGGTCTAACGCATAAGCAGAAGTGTCTTGTGACACAATCAACAGTTCTTTCACGCCGGCATCAACAAGACGTTTTGCCTCGTCTAATACTTGGGTAATTGAACGGCTATCTAAATCTCCGCGCATTGATGGAATGATACAGAATGTGCAACGATGATCGCAACCCTCTGAAATCTTTAAATAAGCGTAATGTTTTGGCGTTAATTTCACACCCTGTTTTGGTACAAGTGCAGTATAAGGATTATATTCTGGTTTTGGCACATATTTATGTACTTGTGTCATTACCGCTTCGTAACTATGTGGACCTGTTACCTCAAGTACTTTCGGGTGCACTTCACGAATACGGTCTTCTTTTGCACCTAAGCAACCAGTTACAATCACTTTGCCATTTTCTTCCAATGCCTCGCCAATGGCTTCTAAAGATTCTTGCACTGCGCTATCAATGAAACCGCAGGTATTTACGATCACAAGATCTGCATTTTCGTAACTGGGAATAATGTTATAACCATCCGAGCGTAATTCGGTCAAAATACGTTCAGAATCAACAAGGTTTTTTGGACAACCTAAACTAATGAAGCCAATATTGGGAGCTGAAGATGTCATACAATATCTCAAAAATAAATAGTTAATCACTCAATAAAACGAACTATTCTACCGAATTTGACTATAAAATGCGATAAAGGCGGGTAAAAGCAGGGGGATTTTTGCGCAAGTTAGTGCAGTGTGTTTAAAATAATGAATAAAGTGCGGTCGAATTTTTCAGACTTTTTGCATAGAAAAAACGCTTGGCGAAAACCAAGCGTTTGAAAGATAAGTATTAAACAAGAAGTGCTGCAGCTTTTACTACAATTTCTACTGCATTTTTCTCGATGTTTCTTGCAGATTCTTCGTTTGGAATTTCTTGTTGCGTACGATTCACGATAGCACCTGCAATCATACCTGCGCGTAATCCTAATGCGGAACACATTGTAAATAAGGTTGCAGACTCCATTTCAAAGTTCATTACATTGAGGTCTTGCCATTGTTTTAATGAGCCTTGGAAATGACGATAAACTTTGCCACTATAAGTGTCATAGCGTTCTTGACCTGGGTAGAATGTGTCTGATGCTGCAGTAATACCCACATATACTTTTTGGTTAGCATTTTCAATTGCTGCTTTGTAAAGTGCGTTAGTACATTCAAAGTTTGCTACCGCAGGGTATTCCATCGGTGCAAAATGTAAACTTGCACCGTCTAAGCGTACAGCCCCTGTTGTTACTAAAATATCACCTACATTAATATGTGGCTGGATTGCACCAGTTGTACCGATACGCAAGAATGTACGCACACCTAATTGTGCTAATTCTTCCACTGCGATAGATACAGATGGACCACCAATACCCGTTGAGCAGACAACCACTGCTTTATCATTAATATAGCCTAACCAAGAGGTGAACTCTCGAGTTGATGCTAAAAATTTAGGGCGTTCTAATAATTTTGCAATTCTTTCTACACGTTCAGGTGCACCCGGAGTGATAGCTAAGGTTGCGCCTTCTAACATTGCCTTGGTTAAACCAAGATGGAATACTTCTGACATATTCTCTCCTCACTATTTTAATTGCTTAAGGTTTAATATCGCGCAGGATAGGATTTTGCATTGATATTAAGGTTTCAGTAGATTGAATTTCATCAATCAATTGAATTTTGGTTGCCAGTACAGAATGAAGCTCTGCAATAGTATGCGTCATTACTTTGATAAAAATAGAGTAGTTGCCTGTTGTATAATAGGCTTCAACGACTTCGTCAAAAGCCTCTAATTTTTTTATAACTTTCTCGTAATCTTTTGCGCTTTTTAAAATAATGCCAATAAAGCAACAAACATCATAGCCTAATTTACGTTCATTAATACGGACTTTTGTCCCTTCAATAATACCAGATTGGCGCATTTTTTCGACACGAACGTGAATTGTGCCAGGGCTAACGCCAAAAGATTTTGCCATTTCAGCATAGGGTGTTCGTGCATCTTTGGTTAATACGCGTAAAATTTGTTGATCTAAGTTGTCTATTGTGTGCATAAATGACCTTTTTTTGATTTTTTTTAAAATAAGTTGTGTTTTTTTAGATAAAATCTATGTTACATCCTTTTTCTTAAAAAAGCTATTGAATTTATAGGGTGTTATATTAAATAATATCCAAAATCTTTTTAGATGTATTCGTTTTATATAAGGTATTAAAAATGCAAAAATCATTCATTTTACAACAACAAGAAATTAGTTTCGCAAAGAACACGTTCACTGATAAGTTAGCTGATCATTTGGGTATTGTTGAGGTTCAAGGACCTATCCTAAGCCAAGTGGGCAATGGTATTCAAGATAATCTTTCAGGTGCAGAAAAAGCAGTTCAAGTAAATGTGAAGCAGATCACAGATGCAACATTTGAGGTCGTACACTCTTTAGCCAAATGGAAACGCCACACTCTTGCACGCTTTGGTTTTGCAGAAAATGAAGGTTTATTTGTACATATGAAAGCTTTACGTCCAGATGAAGATTCACTTGATCAAACGCATTCAGTTTATGTGGATCAATGGGACTGGGAAAAAGTGATCCCAAAAGGTCGCCGTAATCTTGCTTATTTGAAAGAAACCGTAAACTCAATTTATCAAGCAATTCTTGAGACTGAGGAGGCAGTAAGTAAAAAGTTTGGTTTAGAGCGTTTTCTACCTTCACAAATTACATTCTTACATAGTGAAGAATTAGTGCAACGTTACCCTGGAATGAATGATAAAGAGCGTGAAAATGCAATTTGTAAAGAATATGGTGCAGTATTCCTCATTGGTATCGGTGGTGAATTATCTGACGGTAAACCACATGATATGCGTGCACCAGACTATGATGATTGGACAACCCCATCAGAAGGTGAATACAAAGGTTTAAATGGTGATATTTTAGTTTGGAACCCAATTTTAGAACGTGCATTCGAATTATCTTCTATGGGTATCCGTGTTGATGAAACAGCATTACGCACGCAACTAGCATTAACTGATGATGAAGAACGTTTGAAATTTGACTGGCACCAAGATTTAATCAATGGTCGTTTACCTCTTTCAATTGGTGGTGGTATTGGTCAATCACGTTTAGTTATGTTGCTATTACAGAAAAAACATATTGGTGAAGTGCAATCAAGCGTATGGCCAAAATGGGTAATGGAAGAGTTTGATAACATTCTTTAATTACTGATTAATAGATGAAAAAATAGGATGCATATTGCATCCTATTTTTTGGGAAATTACTAAAGATATCCAGTATATTTTTATGTAACTTGTGTGAAGAAATCACGAATCCCAACAAGCATATTGTTAATTGCCACTGCGGCAAGAATTAGACCCATCACACGGCTAATCACTGCAGCCCCCGTATTACCAATTAAGCGTTGGATACGGTTTGCCATTAAAAATAATAAATAAGTAATAAAAAGAATTGAAAGCATAATCACCGTTGTGATTACTTGATCAAAAAAGCTAAAACGGTGGTTATCTGTTAATAGCACAATTGCCATCATTGCACCAGGTGAAGCAATTGAAGGAACCGCGAGAGGATAAACCGCAAGTTCACTTAAACTTGAAGACATCCTCATTTCATTTTCAGGTTTCCCTTCACCAAAAATCATTGTCAATGCGAATAATAACAACACTAAGCCTCCCGCAATTTGGAATGCGGTTAACGGAATCTGCATCGCTTCCAACAGACCCTGACCTAAGATAAGGAAGAACATTAAAATCCCTGTCGCAATAATTACTGCTTTTAAGGCGATTTTACGTCTGTCCTCAACAGACAGACCTACGGTTTTAGTCAGGTACACAGGGACCGAACCAATCGGATCGATGACAGCCCATAACACTACAAACTGCACGATGAGTGAATCAAACATTGGCAACTCCGATAAAAAAGTAGAGAATAGCTCATTCTATAATAAAAACAACAAGAGAAATACTGATAAACAATGCTTTTTTTCACAAATTTAACTTTAAAACGTGGGCAATCTGTATTGCTCGAAAATGCGAATGCGAGTATCAATCCAGGTCAAAAAGTGGGCTTGGTGGGCAAGAATGGTTGCGGAAAATCGTCCTTACTTGCACTACTCAAAAAAGAAGTTTCCGCTGAGGCTGGCGAGACAACGTTTCCGTCGAACTGGGCGATTTCTTGGGTGAATCAAGAAACGCCAGCATTGGATATTCCAGCTTTAGACTATGTGATTGAAGGTGATCGTGAATATTGTCGCCTCCAACAAGCATTAGCTGCTGCTAATGAGCAAGAGGATGGGCATAAAATTGCCCATATTCACGCTCAGTTAGATGCGATCGATGCGTGGACGATTCAAGCACGAGCATCTGCATTGTTGCACGGTTTAGGGTTTAGCCAAACAGAATTACAACAGTCAGTGAAATCCTTCTCGGGTGGTTGGCGTATGCGTTTGAACTTAGCGCAAGCTTTACTTTGTCCGTCTGATTTATTGTTATTGGACGAACCGACAAACCACTTGGATTTAGATACCGTAATGTGGCTTGAGCGTTGGTTAGTACAATATAAAGGGACATTGGTGCTCATTTCTCACGACAGAGACTTTCTTGATCCAATTGTGAATAAAATTTTGCATATCGAAAATCAAAAATTGAATGAGTATACGGGCAGTTATTCTTCGTTTGAGGTGCAACGTGCGACAAAATTAGCGCAACAAAGCGCACTTTATCGCCAACAGCAACAAAAAGTGGTACATTTACAAAAATATATCGATCGTTTTAAAGCAAAAGCAAGTAAAGCGAAACAAGCACAAAGCCGTGTGAAAGCACTTGAACGTATGGAGCTAATTGCACCTGCTTATGTGGATAATCCGTTCCATTTTGAGTTTCGTGAACCGCTTGCCTTGCCCAATCCATTGCTTTCTATGGAGCATGTCAGTGCGGGTTATCTAAGCGCAGATGGACAAAGTGCGGTCGAAATTCTAGAAAAAATTAAATTGAATTTAGTACCCGGCTCACGCATTGGTTTGCTGGGTAAAAATGGTGCAGGTAAATCTACCTTGATTAAATTATTAGCTGGAGAATTGCCTGCATTATCAGGTACAGTGCAGTTAGCTAAAGGCGTACAGCTCGGTTATTTTGCTCAGCACCAATTAGATACATTGCGCGCGGATGAAAGCCCTCTGTGGCATTTGCAAAAATTAGCCCCACAACATACTGAGCAACAACTGCGCGATTACCTCGGTGGATTTGCATTCAAAGGCGAAAAAGTTAATGATTCAGTGAAATCTTTTTCGGGTGGCGAAAAAGCTCGTTTGGTTTTGGCGTTAATTGTGTGGCAACGTCCGAATTTATTATTACTTGATGAGCCAACTAACCATTTGGATTTAGATATGCGCCAAGCCTTAACTGAGGCGCTGGTGGATTATCAAGGCTCGTTGGTAGTGGTCTCGCACGACCGTCATTTATTGCGTAATACAGTGGAAGAATTTTATTTAGTACACGATAAAAAAGTGGAGCAATTTTCGGGTGATTTAGAAGACTATCAAAGATGGCTGAACGACTTAAATCGTACGCCAGAGGCAAAAGTTGAAACGCAAACAATACAAGAAAATAGCAACAGCAGTGCAATCCGCAAAGAGCAAAAGCGTCGTGAAGCAGAGTTACGCCAACAAACTGCACCACTACGTAAAAAATTGCAACAATTTGAAACGCAAATAGATAAGCTGTCCAGTAAACTGGCTGATATTGAAGTTCAGCTAGGTGACAGTGATCTATATCTTTCTGAAAATAAAGACAAAATGACCGCACTTTTAAGTGAGCAAGTAAGTGTAAAGAGACAGCTTGAAGAGGTTGAAATGGCGTGGTTAAACTTACAAGAAGAATTAGAGAAGGTCACTCAAACTATTTCTCAAGAGGGATAAATATTTTTACCCTAAAAAACAACGCCCAGATACGTTATCGTTTATTTGGGCTTTTGTTGTTAAAACGTCATTTCAGATTGATGTTCTGTTTGTAGGTCGAGAATTGTTGCGATTTCTTCTTTTTTTCGTTGATGTTCGATAGCGTATAATATTGCCGGATAGAAAAGAATATTGATGCAAATAAATACCCATAGCATATATATTGTTTGATCTATTTGCTCTTTGTATATTTTTATTAAATAACTTTCTAGCTGATCTTCATAGAGGTTATGGTAACAAAGAGAATTTCGTACACACATTTTTTTGATATAGTCATCACCACTGAGAGTGATAAATTGCAGTTCATCGAGCATATAATTTCCTTCTGAAGGAAAACCGCAGTGCTCTCGATAACATTGATTATTACGTTGTGCTACCGTTATATATTTATTAAGTTTGCCATAAACACGATGCTGCTTAATTTCTACCTCAATATTATGATAAGACGAATATTTGATATTAAAATCGCCAGAAAAAGTAAATGGGGTGGTGAGAAATAAGAATAATAAATTTATTAAGACGATTGTTATAAAACCTATCGACCAAAAAATATAAAATTTCTTGCGGTGGAAATACGCTAACTGCATAAAATGATGAGCAAATAAAAAATATTTGTCAGGCATAAGTATAGTCTTTTTTAGAATTGTGTATTTTTTAGCAGAAATACTAAACAAAAATAGACAGAAATTCAATGGATTGAGCATGCTCCTTGCTATCCCTTCTTTTCCTTCCTCTCCATCATACTCCCAAGATTAAACAAAGGATGATTTACTTTCTTTTTCATCCCACATAATGACAATGCGAATTATGTGATTAACCGATTTTATACCTTAGGAGAATTTATGCAGCAACAGGATTTTCAGTTACCTGCATTCGAGGCAATCGTACAAAAATATTGCCGTTATTTTGATGTAGCAAGCCCCGCAGATTTTTCTCTCAACCAATGGTACCAAGTGGTTGCAGAAGGTTCATTAAATTATGTTTATGGCACACCAGCTGCGCCAAAAAATGATGCACGCCACGTTAACTATTTATCTATGGAATTTTTAATTGGCCGCTTAACTGGTAATAACCTAATGAACTTAGGCTATTATGAGACGATCAAACAATATCTTGCAAAATATAATGTGGAAATGGTCGATGTTTTAGAGCAAGAACGCGACCCCGCATTAGGTAATGGTGGATTAGGTCGTTTAGCTGCTTGTTTCTTAGATTCAATGGCAAGTTTAGGCCAAAATGCGACAGGATATGGTTTGCATTACCAATATGGTTTATTTAAACAATCTTTTGAGCAAGGTAAACAGCAAGAAACGGGCGATTTTTGGAATCGTGATCAATATCCTTGGCAGTCATTTAACCCAAATAAAACTCAACAGATTCGATTTGGTGGTCGTATTAAACGTATTCAAGACGATAAATATGAATGGACACCGTCGTTGACTATTCAAGGTAAAGCCTTTGATTTGCCAATCGTGGGTTATAAAAATAATGTGATCCAACCGTTACGTTTATGGCAAGCAGACAACGACCAGTCGTTTGATTTAAATGCGTTTAACGACGGTAAATTCTTAACTGCTGATAAACAAATTGTAAATGCAGCAGCGCTGACTCAGGTGCTTTATCCAAACGACAACCACAAAGCCGGTCAAAAATTACGTTTAATGCAGCAATATTTCCACGTGGCTTGTTCAGTGGCAGATATTTTAGCTCGCCATTTTGCCCAAGGTCATAGTTTAAGTGATTTTGCCAAATACCAAGTGATCCAATTAAACGACACGCACCCAACGTTAGCGATCCCAGAGTTAATGCGTGTGTTATTAGACGAATACGATTTAAGTTGGGACGACGCATGGGCAATTTGTACCAAAACATTTGCTTACACCAACCACACATTGTTACCAGAAGCATTAGAACAATGGGATCAACGTTTATTTAAAACTTTATTACCACGCCACTTTGCGATTGTGGATAAAATTAATAGCCTATTCCATGCAAAAGTGCGGTCAGAATTTGGTGATGATCCAAAAGTGTGGGAAAAACTGGCGATTTTATTTGACTATCGTGTGCGTATGGCAAACCTTTGTGTAATCACTTGTTTTGCTGTTAATGGTGTAGCACAAATTCACTCAGATTTAGTGGTATCGGATTTATTCCCTGAGTATCACAAATTATTCCCAACAAAATTCTGCAATGTAACGAATGGAATTACGCCTCGTCGTTGGATTCGCCAAGCAAACCCACAACTTGCAAGATTATTAGATGACAGTGTACAAGGCGATTGGACGAAAGATTTGAATCTCTTAAAACAAGTCGAAAATTATGTGGACGATGCAAGCTTCCGTCAGGAATATTTCCGTATTAAACAACATAATAAACAAGTGCTTGCCGATGAAATCCAACGTTCTATTGGCTTAACGGTAAACACTGATGCGATTTTTGATATTCAAATCAAACGCTTCCATGAATACAAACGCCAACACTTAAACTTGTTGAATATTGTGGCGACATATCAGCAATTGAAAGCGAATCCAAATATGGCATTCACGCCGCGTGTGTTTGTGTTCTCAGGTAAAGCTGCTCCGGGCTACTACTTAGCGAAAAATATTATCCACGCAATTAACAATGTGGCTGACATCATCAACAATGACAAAGCAATGAAAGACAAATTACAAGTAGCTTTCTTACCGGATTATCGAGTCAGCTTAGCAGAAAAAATTATTCCTGCAGCAGATGTGTCAGAGCAAATCTCAATGGCGGGTAAAGAAGCGTCAGGTACAGGTAATATGAAGCTTGCCTTAAACGGTGCGTTGACTTTAGGTACATTGGACGGTGCGAACGTAGAAATTGCTGAAATGGTAGGCGAAGAAAACGTGTTTATTTTCGGTCATACTGTTGAAAGCGTGCGTGAGCTATTAGCGAAAGGCTACAACCCGAAAACTTATTACAAAAATAACAAAGTGCTTAAAGGGGCAATTGATTTCTTAGCAAGCGGTAAAGCATCAAATGGTGATAAACACGCTTTTGATTTAATGCTTGAGAGCTTGTTAGAACGCGATCCATTCTTAGTGTTTGCGGACTTTGAAAGCTATTTCAATACGCAACAAAAAGTGGGTGAGGCTTATTTAAGTCAAGATACTTGGTTACGCAGTGCGATCTTAAATACCGCTCGTTTAGCTATGTTTAGTTCAGACCGTTCAATCCAAGATTATCAGCGCCGTATTTGGTTAAAATAATCGATATTAGGGCAGCGTTAGTTGCCCTTAAATTCACTTTTCATTAATCGATATTAGGGCAGATAAGGATTTTGCCTAGCGAATAAAATAAGGTTAGATTATGAAAAATAACAATAAAAACCAAGAAAAACTCTTTAATAAAGCGGGCATTATGCCGTACTTTTTTGATGAACGTAGTTTGAAAAAATATGCACCACTTGCCATCAAAAAAGCGATTTTTAAAACTTTTGAAGGACATATTTCAGTGCCTTCTTTCCCTTTGTCACCAGTTCAAATTCTTATTGAAAATCAACCGCACTTTATTCGACTTAATTTAGCTGATAAAGCACATCGGCTTCAAGGTAAATGGACACTAACATTAGAAAATAATGTTGTATTGACAGGGAAAGTCAAAAATAATGTCATTCAGCTTCCACAGGATTTGCCATTAGGTTATCACCAATTGGTTTTAAACTATAGCGGGAAACAAGCTGAATGTAGTGTGATTGTTGCGCCAACACGTTGTTATCAACCAACTGCACTCAAAGAAGGCAAAAAACTGTGGGGAACTTTCTTACAGCTTTATACTTTACGTTCAGAGAATAACTGGGGGATTGGCGATTTCGGTGATTTAAAACAATTTATTCAAAATCTGGTGCCTTACCAAGCAGATTTCATTGGTTTGAACCCGATTCACGCTTTATTTCCAGCGAATCCAGGTTCAGCAAGCCCGTATAGCCCGTCTTCACGTAAATGGTTAAATGTAGCGTATATTGATATTAACCAAGTGCCAGAATTCCAACAAAATGCAGAAGCTCAAGCGTGGTTTAACAATGCTGACACACAAGCAACTCTTGCAAAAGTGCGGTCAGAAAATTGGGTAAATTATGATGAAGTGATCCCATTAAAACTAAAAGGGCTACGTTTTGCATTTGATTATTTTCAACAAAAAACTACCGCACTTCGTCAACAAGCTTTTACTGATTTTTTAAAACAAGGTGGCGAAAGTTTAGAAGTTCAAGCGACATTCGATGCATTACACGCACATTTAATGGCGACATTTAGTGAACAATGGGGTTGGGATTTCTGGGCAAAAGAGTATCAAAGCTACTATTCTGATACGGTGCAGCAATTTAAACAAGCTAACCAAGAAACTATTCGTTTTTATGCATGGCTACAATTCATCGCCGATGAGCAACTGGCAGAATGTGATGAATTGTGTAAAGCGCAGAATATGACGGTGGGAATGTACCGTGATTTAGCCGTAGGCGTGACTGGCAGTGGTTCAGAAACTTGGGCAGATAAGACTCTTTATTGTCTCAATGCCTCTGTTGGCGCACCACCAGATGTGCTAGGTCCGCAAGGCCAAAATTGGGGCTTAACCCCAATGAATCCACACATTTTGCAACAACAAGCCTACCGCCCGTTTATTGAACTTGTACGCTCAAATATGCGTCATTGCGGTTCATTGCGTATCGATCACATTATGTCATTGTTACGTTTATGGTGGATTCCAAAAGGTGATAGTGCTGCCAATGGTGCTTATGTCCGTTATCCAGTAGATGATTTGATTGCAATTTTGGCATTAGAAAGCCAACGTCATCAATGTTTAATTATTGGTGAAGATCTCGGTACTGTACCAAAACAAATCGTTAGCAAGCTAAAAAATGCTGGTATTCTTTCTTATAAAATTTTCTATTTTGAATTTGATAAAGAAGGTAAGAGCCGAGCAATGGATGATTATCCATACCAAGCAATGACTACTTTAAGTACGCATGATTTACCTACTATTAACGGTTATTGGCGTGGTTATGACTTTGAGTTAGGGCAACGTTACGGTGTGTATCCAAATCCAAATATTCTGGCGATTCTGCAACGTGATCGTGTTGAAGCAAAACGAAAAATTCTTGCTCGTTTACAGGAAAATCAAATCAAAGTGGAAGAAGGGGTGGATGAAACCCTAACATCTCAAGTTAGTAAGAAATTTAACCACCAATTACAAACTTATGTATCGAATGTAAGTAGTGGTTTATTTGGTCTACAACCAGAAGACTGGCTTGATATGACGGAGCCTGTCAATATCCCTGGTACGAGTATGCAATATGCAAACTGGCGTCGTCGCTTAACTGCGAATATAACGGATGTTTTTGCTGATAGGGATATCCAGCAATTACTGAATACGATTAAGGATAACCGTAAAAATTAAGGCAAGGATGTCTAATCTAAAGTGGTGGGTTTTCCCACCATTTTATCTACGTTTATATAATCCATTTTCTGCCACAATTAAATCTTGTAACTCTAACGCCAACAATTGCACAAGCAAAGTATCTACCGATAATTTTAACTTTTCTGATAAATCATCCAAACTCACTGGTGTATAGCCGATTTTTGCAAATAAATCAGGGTATTCTGGTTGTACTAACGGAGGTAACGTTTTTACTGTAGGTTCTGGCGTTGAACGTGTAAAAATATCGTAAGGACGTTTCACATAATCAAAAATATGCGGTGAAATGTTTTCAAGTACATCTTGCACATTTTCCACTAGCATAGCTCCTTGCTTGATTAATTTATGGCAACCGTGACTGAATTCACTTTGAATATTACCCGGTAAGGCAAATACATCACGGTTTTGTTCCAAAGCATAACGTGCAGTAATCAGCGAGCCGCTACGTTCTGATGCCTCAATGACAAGTGTACCTAAAGACAACCCGCTAATAATCCGATTTCGGCGAGGAAAATTCTCTGCGGTTGGTGGTTGATGCGGGAAAAACTCTGATACCAACACACCTTGCTGTTCAATAATTTGTTGTGCGAGGTATTGATGCTTTTTCGGGTAAATTCGCTCTAAGCCACTGCCTAGTACTGCTACTGTTTTGCCTTTCGCATCTACCACCGCTTGATGACAAAATCCATCGATACCCAACGCTAAACCGCTGGTCACTACAATGTCCGCTAATGCAAATTCAGTGGCAAAGTATTTTGCCCAGTATTCACCGTAACTTGAACAATGGCGGCTTCCTACAATCGCAATTTGTTGTACTGATAATGCTGCCACATTGCCTTTTGCAAACAAAATTAATGGTGCGCCTTCAGTTTGTTTTAACAAAGGAGGATAGCGATGATCAAAATAGTGAATGAGGTGGTTTCCTTCTTTCTCTGCCCAAATAAATGCAGGTTCGATAAATTTTATTTCCGGATTAAACCATCGTTCAATTTGTTGTTTTGTCCAACCCATATGACGAAAAGCATCACTATCGTAATCAGCGAGATCACTAAAAGAAGTATGGGTAAGGAGTTGGTGAATTCGAGTTGGGCCTAAACGTGGAATTTGCTGTAGGCGTAAGAGCAGGCTAATTGGTTTGTTTAACGCACTTTTTCTCAAAATACAGTCCTTTGGTTAGGGATAAAGTGAGGATATAGTATAAAGTGCGGTAAATTTTATTGAGATTCTGCGTGCTGTGTTTTGTGAACCAGATCGAAAAAATGAGGTTTTTAAAATATAAAAATCTGCATCACATGATTTATGATGCAGATGTTAAAGGGGAAACTATAAAATTAAGATTATTTTTTCTCTGAACTGAAGCCGGATTCAATACCACTCATATCAGGTAATTGATGTGCAATACCTTTATGGCAATCAATGCAGGTTTTACCTTCCTGTACAGCTAAAGTATGCATTTTTTCAGCCACTGTTTTTTGTTGGCTAAAATCCATATTCTCAAAATTATGACAGTTACGGCATTCTTGTGAGTCATTGGCTTTTAATCTAGCCCATTCACGTTCAGCCATGTGTAAGCGACGAGAATTGAATTTATCAATCGTATCGGTATATCCCATCACATGTGCGTAAACTTCACGGCTTGCTTGTAATTTACGAATCATTTTAGGGATAAATTCATGTGGTACATGGCAATCTGGACAAGTTGCTTTTATTCCACTACGATTTTGATAATGGGCAGTATGTAGATATTCAGGATAAACATCATTGCTATGGCAACTCACACAAAATTCTTCCGTATTAGTTTGTTCCATACCATAGTTGAAACCTACCCATGAAACGATCCCTGCAATAAAAGCAAGTGTAATCAAGGTTCCAACTGCAATACGGCTTGGCGTGCGGAACCACGTCCAAAAGCGTTTAATTAAGTTCAACATAATTCAGTCCTTAAATTATTTGCCAAATCCAGCCATTGGTTTAAATTCGTTTTGAACAATAGGTTCCACATCAGATTGAGAAACGTGGCACTGTAGGCAGAAGTAACGACGTGGTGATGTTCCACCTACGATGTTGCCATCACGATCCATAAAATGTGTTGGGCTAATGCGAGTCGCCCCTGTCACACGAGATGCTTCAGGGCTGTGGCAAGTTAAGCATTGGTTAATATTTTTAGTCACTTGGTAATTTTTTGTTGCATGTGGCACCATTGGAGGTTGGTTTACGTAGTTTAATGGTGCGAGATCGCTTTCTTTTGGTGCATTGTGGAATGCAGGCGCAACGTGTTCTGGTGAATCTTGGATGCCATGGCCTACTTTCACCTCATTTGCTTGGGCTGAGAAAGCGAAAAGTGCGGTTAAAATTAGGATAGTTTTTTTCATTTTGATCACTCCCCCGAATGATTAACTGAATTATTAAATCGAGTTGTAAATATAAATACTTTTTCAGGACAAACGTCGATACAACGTCCGCAGCTGATACAATCTTTTGAAAGCACGAGTGGGCTTTCGTTATTTTTTCCGTGTAGAGGTGCGCGTAACACTTGAGGTTCCGGACAGACGTTATAACAGTCCATACAATTGTCGCATTTACTACGATTTTCGACTTTGATACGAAGAATACCTTTTGCACCAATTACACCGTACGCTGCGCCAATTGGACATAGATGTCCGCACCAACCGTGTTCTACAATAAATAAATCAAATAAGAAAACCGCAAGCACAAGCCAAGCTGTGGCACCGAAGCCGTAAATTAACGCACGCCCTAAGGCTGCGACGGGGTTTAACCATTCCCAAAGTAATAGACCACTGACCGCACTTCCTACAAGGATCATCAATAAAATACCATAACGTAATCCACGCGGAAGTTTTGCCGATTGTCGAATTTCAAGTTTACGTCTAAGCCAAGCTGAAACATCTGTCACCACGTTAAGTGGGCAAACCCACGCACAGAAAATACGGCTTCCTAAAATTGCGTATGTACCAATCACAATGGCAACACCTAAAAGTGCGGTCATTGTTGGAATGAATCCCGTTGCAATACTTTCTGCGATAATAAGTGGATCAGACATCGGGATAATGTCGAAAAGCAGACTGCCGCTGTAATTGCCTTTTAAAATCCAAATGCCTACATAAGGTCCACTTAAAAACATTGCTAAAATGCTTAGTTGCGTGAGACGTCGCCAAAATAGAAAGCGATTTGCGTGCCACCAACCTAATTTTTCACGTGCTTCTTTGCCGGTATATTTCGGTGAATTTGCCATTACAAACTCTCCGGTAAACGTGTTGGTAGAGTAATAATGCCTTCTGGTGCAAGTGAATGACCGGCCTTTTCTTTCTCTTCCCAACCTAAACGATAATGTTGACCTAGCATACCTTTTGCCAGATCCATCGGTAACACTTTGATTGCTGCAACTTCTAGCACACAAGCTTCCTCACATTTACCACAACCGGTACAAGCATTGGAATGTACGGTTGGAATAAATTTTGCGTGTTTATCAGAACGATCATTATGTTGCATTTCAAGCGTAATCGCTTTGCCAATCAAAGGACAAACGCGATAACACACATCACAACGCAAACCTTGCCAATTTAAGCAAGTTTCTTGATCGAGTAGGACGGATAAGCCCATACGTGCTTCATTAATATCTGTCGCTTGATTATCTAATGCACCTGTTGGACAAGCTTTAGCACAAGGAATGTCTTCACACATTTCACAAGGTTTATCACGAGCAATAAAATAAGGCGTGCCCGCTTCCATAGGCGATAACAAGGATGCCAAATGTAACATATCGTAAGGACAAGCTTGGACACATTGTCCGCAACGAATACACGCAGCAGAAAATTCTTGATCGTTTGCAATAGCAAATGGTGGGCGTAATGCTACACCTTCACGTGCTAAACTTTGCTTTTGTTGTAACCCTAATAACAAGCCAACCCCTGCCAACCCACAGGCAGTGCGGGTAGCATCTTTAAAAAAGCGACGACGTTCGGGATTCACAACTGGTTTTTTCATTTGATTTTTCAACCGCACTTTTCTGTATTACAGAAAGTGCGGTCGTTCCTCATTAAATTTAACGGATTATGCTTTTTCCACTTTGACCGCACATTTTTTGAAGTCGGTTTCTTTGGAAATCGGGTCTGTTGCATCTAATGTTAAGTAGTTTGCTAACTGACCTGCATCAAAGAATGTGGTGTACACTAAGCCTTGTGGTACTTTGTTACGACCACGTGTATCTAAGTGAGAAATAATCTCACCACGACGTGAAGTGACTTTCACTTTGTCACCATGACGTAAACCACGTGCTTTCGCATCTAATGGGTGCATCCAAACCAAGTTATTTGGGAAGGAACGGTGTAATTCAGGTACACGGCGAGTCATTGTACCGGTATGCCAATGTTCTAATACTCGCCCTGTACTTAACCATAAGTCATATTCAGCATCAGGTGCTTCTGCTGGTGGCTCATAAGGCACAGCTAAGATAATTGCACGCTTATCAGGGTAGCCATAGAACGCTACACCTTCACCCTCTTTCACATATGGATCATAACCTTCGCGATAACGCCATAAAGTTTCTTTACCATCAACCACTGGCCAACGTAAACCACGTGCTTTGTGATATACCTCAAAGTCTGCTAAATCATGGCCATGACCACGACCAAATACAGCATATTCTTCAAATAACCCTTTTTGTAAATAGAAACCGAAATGTTCTGCTTCATCGTTTAAATAACCCGGCTTATCTGTTGGGACTTGGAATTTATCTACTTGACCATTGCGGAATAACACTTCATAAAGGGTTTTCCCTTTATATTCAGGGTTCGCAGCCAAGACTTCTGCAGGCCACATTTCATCAGTAGTAAAGTATTTAGAAAACTCAACTAATTGCCATACATCAGATTTAGATTCACCCGGAGCCTTCACTTGTTGATACCAAAATTGTGTACGACGCTCAGCATTACCATAAGCACCTTCTTTTTCTACCCACATTGCGGTTGGTAAAATCAAGTCTGCGGCTAATGCAGAAACTGTTGGATAAGGATCTGAAACGATAATGAAGTTTTCTTCATCACGCCAACCCGGAAAACGCTCCTGATTAATGTTTGGACCACCTTGCATGTTATTGGTACACATTTGCCATAACACATTCATTTTCTTATCTTTTAAGGCTCGGTCTTGTGCAACAGCATGGTAACCTACTTGTGTTTGAATCACACCTTTTGGCAATTTCCAAAGCTTCTCTGCTTTTTCAACATGTTTTGGATTAGTCACCACTAAATCTGCTGGTAAGCGGTGTGCAAATGTACCCACCTCACGTGCAGTACCACAAGCGGATGGTTGGCCTGTTAATGAGAATGGACCACAGCCCGGTTTTGAAATTTTGCCAGTTAATAAATGAATGTTATAAATTAAGTGGTTCGCCCATACACCACGAGTATGTTGGTTAAAGCCCATTGTCCAGAAAGATACGATGTTGAGTTTTGGATCCGCATACATTTTCGCTAATGCTTCAAGCTGATCTTTTGGTACACCAGAAATTTCGTGTGCTTTTTCAAGCGTGTATGGAGCAACGAGTTTTTTATATTCTTCAAAATCACTATCGTGCATTTTGCCAGCAGTTTTCACATTTTTCGCTGCTTTTTCTAGCTCGTGAGTTTCACGTAATCCGTAACCTATATCGGTTTCACCACGTTTAAACTTAGTGTGTTTTTGGATAAAGTCGTTATCAAGTGCATTGTGCTCAATCAAATAATTTGCAATGTAGTTCATGATTGCTAAATCTGATTGAGGCTTGAAGATGACACCTAAATCTGCCAGTTCAAATGAACGATGCTCAAAAGTAGAAAGGACAGCAACTTTTACATGTGGGTGAGATAAACGACGATCAGAAATACGTGACCATAAAATTGGGTGCATTTCTGCCATATTTGAGCCCCAAAGTACGAAAGCATCTGCTTTTTCTATGTCATCATAACAACCCATTGGTTCATCCATACCGAAAGTTCGCATAAACGCAACAGCTGCTGATGCCATACAGTGACGTGCGTTTGGATCAATGTTATTTGAGCGTAAGCCTGCCTTGAATAATTTTGATTTTGCTATACCTTCAAAAATTGTTGACTGACCAGAGGTGAACATACCAGCACCGTTCGGACCTTTTTCTTTCAACGCTTTTTTGAATTTCTCTGCCATGATGGTAAAGGCTTGATCCCAAGAAATAGGTGTGAATTCGCCGTTTTTATCAAACTTACCATTCTTCATGCGTAACATTGGTGATGTTAAACGGTCTTTACCATACATAATTTTGGGTAAGAAATAGCCTTTGATACAGTTTAAACCACGGTTTACTTCTGCGTCTGGGTCACCTTGAGATGCTACTACACGGCCATTTTGTGTACCTACTAAAACGCTACAACCAGTACCACAGAAACGGCAAGGTGCTTTGTCCCATTTTATAGTTGTATCTGTTGCTGCTTCCACGTTTTGTACTGGAATAGCTAAACCCGCCACAGTTGCAGCAGCAACCGCAGCATTGGTTTTCATAAAGTCACGACGACTTAAATTCACATTCATAGCGTTTCCCCCACTATATTTGTCTTGAACCATTGTGTTTTATTCGTTTTCATCTTGCTGATGGTAAACCAGCGATACATCAATTACACCATCAATATCTCTTGATGCTTCCATTTGCTCGTGTAATACATGTTTGTCATGAGATTGCATTACGACAACTAGCTTACCTTTCTGTGCATCAAACGCTGGAATTTCGGTATTCGGCATTGCTAAAAGTGCGGTCTGAATTGCTTCCATTTTGTCTGGATTTATTTGTACAATTAACCCACATACATGCCAGTCTTTTGCATTTTCCATTGTGATAGTTTCAATCATTTTTTGTGTCCAATTCGTTTGGTGTAATACATAACACTTTAATTGCAGAAACGGGGCAGCCTTTTATACAAGCACCACAGCCATTACAGCTATCCAAATCTAAGGTAGGCTGTGAAACTTGTCCTAATAATCGTTTAAAACGAATTGCACGCATTTCACAACTATCTTCACAGCTTCGACACTCGACTGATTTATGCGTTAAGCAACTAGCAGTAATTTCCACTTTGTGCGCCCAAGCCAGTTCACTGAGTGGTCTAAACACAGGTTGCTGACAAACTTCAACACATTTTTGGCAAAAGGTGCATTCACCGCGATTAAATTGAATTTCTGGAAATCCACCCTTGCCTTTTATTAGAATTTTCGTTTCGCAAGCTTGAATACAAGCATCACAGCGGGTGCAATTTTGGATAAAGAGGGTATTGTTAACTGCCCAAGGGGGACGAATCCCATTAAAACCTTGTTGCTTTATTTGGTCCGATTGTAGTGAAGTGAAAAACTGCCCACGTAAAAAATTGCGACGAGGTAAGTTTTCAACAGCCATTACAAGTTCCTTATTCTACCTTTATTTAGATCTCGCATTATCAACTGCTGGTTCAAAATTCATACTCCCCTAATTGGGTATTTCACTGGAAGATGGCTGAAAATTCGTGGTTTTCTTGTGCTAGATCAAATTTTGCTAGAAAGTAAAAATTACTACGTTTTTTTGTTACACTGAATATATGAAATTTGGGCAGGAAATTGACTTGTGAAAATTAAAAATTCCGTATCGACTAAAATTGCAAATTATCTCTTTATCATCATCATTTTTGCAGGTGTAATTGCTTCATTGAGCTTAATTATTATGGCAAGTAATAAATCTGATGCGGAGTCAATTAATGTGTCAGGCTCGTTGCGGATGCAGAGTTATCGTTTACTAAATGAATTAGAGCATCAACCTGAAGCTGTAGAAAATAGACTGCGTTTATATCGTCTCAGTTTACATTCTTCTCCTTTAGCAGATATTGATCGCCAATGGTTTGCTTCGAATGAAGTGAAAGTATCGTACCATAACTTAATTAAACGCTGGCAAGTAATGGAAGCCTATGCGCAAGATAATAATATTTCGGCTTACCAACGTGAAATTACAGATTATGTAGCACAAGTGGATAAATTTGTCTTTACTTTGCAGCGATTTGCCGAGAAAAAGTGGATTATTGCAGTCTTAATTATTTCAATTTCAATGTTGTTTATCGTGGTAATGGTCTCTTATGTGATTTGGTATGCTCGTAAACAAGTGGTAATGCCTTTAGAACAACTCACTCGTGCCAGCATTCAAGTTCAAATGCGTCAATTTAATCACGTTAAACTAGACACCAAGAAGGACAATGAATTAGGGAATTTGGCGAGCGCATTTACGCAAATGTCAAATGAGCTAGGCAAATTGTATTCTTCATTAGAGAAAAGCGTGAATGAAAAAACGCAAAAGTTACGTCAAACTAACCGCTCTTTGACGATGTTATATGAAAGTTCGCAGCAATTAACGACAAATAGTGTCGATGAACTGATTTTAAGAGATGTGTTAAAAAACATCTTTGTTAGTGAGCATTTACGTTATATTTCGTTAGTTGTGGATGGTGCAGAACATTGGGATTTAACTTTTGGTGAGCAACAAACGAATTTAGATTGCCAAGAAGTAGTGTTAACGATTGAAAACGATAAATTAGCTGTATTTTATTGGCAAGCAGGATTACCTTGCCCAGATCCTCGTACTATGCGCAATATCGCACAAATATTAAGTCGAACCTTATATTTCCATAAAACACAGCGCCAACAACAACAGCTATTGTTAATGGAAGAACGTTCCATTATTGCTAGAGAATTACACGATTCATTAGCACAAGTACTGGCATTTTTACAAATTCAGTTGACCTTGTTAAAACACAATTTAGAAAGAGAAGATGAATCGGCTAAAGAAAAAAGCCTTTCTATCATTGCTAGTTTTGAGCAGGCACTGCGCGATGGTTATGTGCAATTGCGTGAATTATTAGCAACATTCCGCTTGACGGTACAAGAGGCAAATCTGAAGCTTGCATTAGAGCAGGTGGTAGAGTCTTTACGTGGACAAACGGATATGCAAATGACAGTGCAATGTTCATTGCCTTCACAAAGTTTTAGTGCACAACAATTAGTTCACGTGTTACAAATTGTGCGTGAGTCAGTATTAAATGCAATTAAACATTCCAAAGGAAGTTTGATAGAAGTCATTGCACACACTAACGAAGATGGTGAATATGAATTGATTGTGCGTGATGATGGGGTGGGGATCCCAAGTTTAGAAGAGCCTGATGGACATTACGGGCTTAATATTATGAATGAGCGTGCTACACAGCTAAAAGCAAATTTAAAAATTTCGAACCGCACTTCAGGTGGCACTGAAGTGACACTGACGTTAAATCACCTCGGAGTTTAAAATGAGTAAATTATTTTTATCCTCTTCTTTTGCAAATGTCATTGATTTATTCAGTGAGTTTATGGGAGAACTTAGGGGTAAAAAAGTTGCTTTTATTCCTACTGCGAGCAAAGTTGAAGAAGTGACATTTTATGTAGAGGCAGCAAAAAATATGGTTGATACTTACTCTACTACATTACATTTAATACCAATTACTAATGAACAAGCCATCATCGTGGATGCGGATCTTGTTACAATAAAGACAAAAATTCAAGGATAAACTATGCAGAGCTTAAAGACTTTTCATACATTTTCATTGCCTGCGAATGCACAAAAAATTGTTGAAATTACGAATCCTGAACACTTGAAACAGCAATGGGATGAATGTCAGGCAATCCAACAGCCTGTGCTGTTTTTGGGAGAAGGCAGTAATGTCTTATTCTTACAAGATTTTAACGGTACTGTGCTAATTAATCATTTGTTGGGCATTAATCATCGTGAAGATGATGATTTTCATTATATAGATGTGAAAGGCGGTGAGAATTGGCACAAGTTAGTAGAATGGAGCTTAGCGCAGGGGATTTATGGTTTGGAAAACCTTGCGTTGATCCCAGGCTGTGCAGGTTCTGCGCCTATTCAGAATATCGGTGCATATGGTGTTGAATTTAAAGATGTGTGTGATTATGTCGATGTTTTAAATTTAATCACTGGTGAGGTTTTTCGTTTAAGCAATGAGGAATGCCAATTTGCTTATCGCGATAGCATTTTTAAGCGTGATTATGTGCAAGGTTATGTAATTATTGCCATTGGTTTGAAACTGGCAAAAGCATGGAAACCCGTATTAAAATATGGCTCGTTGGCGAATTTTGATGAAAGTGCGGTCACTTCTCAACAAATTTTTGATGAAGTGTGTGCTGTTCGTAGAAGTAAATTACCTGATCCAAAAGTCTTTGGTAATGCAGGCAGCTTCTTTAAGAATCCAGTGGTGTCACAAGCACATTTTGATAGCCTTATTGATGAATACCCAACAATGCCGAACTTCCCACAAGCTGATGGAACGGTGAAATTAGCAGCGGGTTGGCTGATTGATCAATGTGGCTTAAAAGGCTATCAAATCGGAGGTGCGGCAGTGCATCAACAGCAAGCGTTAGTAATTATTAATACAGGTAATGCAACAGGTTCAGATGTAGTAGAATTAGCCCATCACATCCGTCAAAAAGTGGCTCAACGCTTTGATGTGTGGTTACAGCCTGAAGTGCGTTTTATTGGTGCAGAAGGTGAGGTTGATAGTGAAAAAGCAATCAGTTAAATGAGGTAATTTATGGATTTTAAGACAATTTTAGACACACTGCCGAGCATTGAGCATCTTTCTGGCTTAGCCGTAATGCATGGCGATACACAAGTACACCATATTCCTGCTATTGAGGGAAAATTGGGATCATTACGTGTGTACAATGCATTAGCAGAAGAATTTAATGGAAAATTAGACCGCACTTCCGCGCAGAAAGGCTTACAGCTTTTTGCTGAACATACAGAAGATGCCAAATTTAATGTGGGGAAACACCCCAATATTGATCTTCTATTCCATGTTATTGAGAACAATCTTAACTATCAGTTAGTACTCCAAAAATGACAGATGTAAATACAAAACCATTTCCTATTCCAATCAATTATTTTGGCATTGTACTTGGATTATCTGCGCTAAGTTTAGCGTGGCATTATGCGATACCCGTGTGGGATTTTTCATTAGAAATTAATCAAGTTTTATTTTTACTTGCAAGTGTGCTCTGGGTTTGCTTTATTTTAGCGTTTCTTTGGAAATGGATTTGTTTCCCTCAACAAGCAAAAATGGATTTTCAGCATAAATTGCTTGGGAGCTTTGTCAGTTTAATTCCGATTACTACCACCTTAGTCGGGATTGGTGCAATGCCTTATTCTTTGTCATTTGGCTATTTCTTAATGGCTATTGGCATTGTGAGCCAGCTTGCATTCGCCACCTATTATATTGCGGGAATGTGGCGAGGCACACATCAACCCGAATTTACTACGCCTGTGATTTACTTACCTACAGTAGCGACTAATTTTGTGAGTGCTACAGCACTGGGATATTTAGGTTACAATGATTTTGGGATGCTCTTTTTTGGGGCGGGATTTTTCTCTTGGGTAATGCTTGAACCTTCAGTATTACAGCGTTTACGGACTTTGCAACCAGTTCCTGAGCCTTTGCGAATGGGTATTGGTATTCAGCTTGCTCCAGCATTTGTAGGCTGTTCAGCTTATCTTTCGGTAAATGGTGGGCAAATTGATTTGTTTGTAAAAATGCTGATTGGTTATGGCTTATTACAACTGCTTTTTCTCGTCCGTTTATTGCCTTGGATTTTTGTTAATGGTTTCACACCTTCAGCTTGGGCATTCTCATTCGGTTTAGCATCAATGGCGAAAGTAGGTTTATTTGTTTACCAAAGCTCAATTGCCCCACTTTTTGCCAAGCTAGGTTTAGTGATGTTTATCTTTGCAAATTTCACCATTGGGCTATTATTTGTAGCAACCTTATATTTAATTTTCAGTAAACGATTTTTCGTTAAATAATAACCGCACTTTGACGGCTTTTAGGTGGGAATAACCAGGGTCACTTGAAAGTCGTTGTTCTGATTTGCTTAATCGTTAATGCAATTTCTTTTCTACACATTAGGATACCCATCAAGAAGATAGATGTGTTGCTTTTAGCATTAGTCGAAAATGCATAACATAATTTAGATATTACATTTTACATAACAACATTTCTGTTTCCTTGTTATTACAAAAAAGCTAATTCTTTGAACAAGATCAGGTTATGGATAAGATATTTTTATTACAATCAAGTCTGTTCTGATGGTATTAATGAGGTCATTCACGGATATGAACTCATTTTCTCAAGTTATTAGAATTACCCAAAATAGAAATTTTCTTTTATTCTGCGCATCAATCCTGTTTGCTTTAGTGATGACATTCTTACTTTCAGATGCAAGTTTTACGAAAGTACAGAATTACGTTTTATTCTTACTTTTCTTTGCCATATGTTTATGGGTGACTGAAGCCATTCCACCGTTCTCTGTCAGTGTATTGATTGTTGGCTTTCTTGTCCTTGTGATGGGTAAAAGTGAAGCATATGATGCGATCCAATACTTACAAACTTGGTCCGATAGTGTTATTTGGCTATTTCTAGGAGGTTTTTTTCTTGCTGAAGCAATGAAAAAAACAAAATTAGATTTATTGCTATTAAAAGCTGTGTTACCCACTTTTGGAACTAATCCTGTCAATGTGCTGTGGGGATTAATGTTGGTGACTGCAGCTATGTCGCAACTACTGCAATGATGATTGCTACCATTAGCCCTTTATTTACTCGTTTAGATAGCAGTTCAAATTTATCCAAAGCCTTATTGTTAGGTATTCCTGCCGCTGCCTCTGTTGGCGGAATGGGTACGATTATTGGTTCTGCACCTAATGCTATTGCAGTGGGTGCCTTAGAGAAATTAGGTTATCCAATTTCATTTTTGGAATGGATGATTGTTGGTGTACCTTTAGCGATTTTGTTATTGTTTATTTTTTGGAGAGTCTTAGTCAAAAAATACGAAGTGAGTCAAACGGAAAACTTAGATTTTAGCTTTTTACAAGAAACGACCAAAGTGCAATCAAATCGTGTTGAAATTTTGCATAAAACAATAGTATTAGTAGTATTAGTGATTTTAGCTGTCACATTATTCTGTTGGTTAACTTCGAAATGGATTGGCATTCCAGTGGCAGCTGCTTCAGGTATACCGATTGTTGGTTTGACAATGACGGGGGTATTAAATGAAAAAGATATTCGTAAATTACCTTGGGATACTCTAATGCTAGTTGCTGGAGGCTTAGCACTTGGTCTTGCTATTGAAGAACAACGTATTGCAGCACATTTTGTTGAGCAAATTAGTCATATTCAAGTGAGCTTTATTATGTTGTTAGTATTATTTGGATTTATTACCGTCATTTTATCTAACTTTATGAGTAATACTGCAGCAACGACAATTTTAATTCCGATGGGAGTATCGTTACTCGCTATGGTTGGTGGTGCGGATGTAAAACCAATGATTTTACCATTGGTGATTGGATTAAGCGCTTCTTGTGCCTTATTCTTACCAGTTTCAACTCCACCAAATGCAATTGCTTTTAGTACAGGGTTAATCAAACAAGCAGAATTTCGTTTAGGAGGAATCGTCATTGGTATTTTAGGGCCTGTTTTCAGTATTATTTGGGTATTAGCTATTGCTACTTTCTTATAATGGAACTTTTGTGTAAGAAAATGGTCTAATATTCGACCAATAAAGCAAATATAGAAAAAATAGCGCTTGTTTGGATTTTATGCTATAACTAGCTCGGTATTTTACCTTAATCGTTAAGAAGGAAAGCAATGAATAAAGAAACACAAACTATGATGTTGGTTCCACAAGGCAGCTTAGAAGGTTACATCCGAGCCGCTAATGAATATCCAATGCTCACCGCAGAGGAAGAAAAGGAATTAGCGGAACGTTTGTATTATCAAGAAGATTTGGAGGCAGCGAAAAAACTGATCCTTTCACATCTTCGCTTTGTTATCCACGTTGCTCGCGGATATTCAGGCTATGGTCTTCCACAAGCAGATTTAATTCAAGAGGGCAACATTGGACTGATGAAAGCAGTTAAACGTTTCAACCCAGAAGTGGGCGTGCGTTTGGTCTCTTTTGCGGTGCATTGGATCAAAGCTGAAATTCATGAGTATGTCTTACGTAACTGGCGTATCGTTAAAGTGGCAACCACAAAAGCACAACGCAAATTATTCTTTAATCTACGTAAAACAAAACAACGTTTAGGTTGGTTTAACGAAAACGAAGTTGAAATGGTTGCGAATGAGTTAGGAGTTACCCCTGAAGATGTGATGGAAATGGAATCACGAATGACAGGCTCTGATGTCGCCTTTGACTTACCAACAGATGACAGCGAAGAAACTTACTCGCCGGCATTATATTTGGAAGATAAAGGATCTAACTTTGCGGCTGAATTAGAAGACGAAAATTATGAAACACAAGCAACCGAGCAATTAAGTGTTGCATTAGAAGGCTTAGATGAACGTAGTTTAGATATCATCAAATCTCGTTGGTTAGATGATAACAAGGCAACCTTGCAAGACTTAGCTGCGAAATACAATATTTCTGCAGAACGTGTTCGCCAATTAGAAACTAATGCACTGAAAAAACTCAAAAGTGCGGTCAATTTTTAAGAAATTCTAATTACCTATCTTTACAAGCCCGATAATGATGTCGGGCTTGCTCTTTTTTGTAAGAATAAATTTACACCCTACTATTATTTCTTATGATTTTCTATTATTTTTGATAATTTTATATTGTCAAAATAGCCTTTCTTCATTGTTCCTGTTAATATTTATGGCAATATTAATTTACAATATTTGTAATGTATTGTTTACAATTTATATTAATAAGGAAAATACTGTGAATAAGACTGTTGGAAGTACATTATTAGTGTCTGGCACAATGATCGGTGCTGGAATGCTGGCAATGCCCCTAACCTCAGCTGGCATTGGTTTTACATTTACCTTCTTTCTGCTCATTGCACTATGGGCATTGTTAACTTGCACGGCACTATTGTTTGTAGAAGTGTATCAAACTGTTGAGCACGATGCGGGCATTGGCTCATTAAGTGCACAATATTTTGGGCGTTTTGGGCGAGTGATCTCAACAACAGTTTTGTTAGTGTTTTTGTATGCATTACTTTCTGCTTATGTTACTGGTGGCGGTTCAATTCTGGCTTCCAGCTTGCCATTGATAGGGGATGAAGATAGCACTTTTAAAATTGCCATTGGCTTATTCACTTTATTTTTTGGGGCTTTTGTAATTATTGGCACGAAAAGTGTTGATGGCATAAATCGCCTACTTTTTTGCATAATGCTATTCACTTTTGCCTCAGTATTATTTTTGATGTTGCCGAAAGTATCAGTAGATAACTTAATGGCGATGCCAATTGATAAAGCATTATTGTTATCCGCAAGTCCGATTTTTTTTACTTCGTTTGGTTTCCATGGCTCAATTCCTAGCTTGAATAATTACTTACAAGGTAATGTGAAAGCCTTACGTTTTGCTATTTTAGTAGGATCAATTATCACGCTGATTTTCTACATTGTATGGCAGCTTTCGACCCACGGTGTATTAAGTCAAAACGTATTTTTACAAATTCTCAATGATGATCCAACTTTAAATGGTTTAGTGGATGCAAGTTTGCAAATTACAAGAAGTTCAATGATTTCACAAGCGGTGAAAGTTTTTTCTGCTCTTGCCTTAATTACTTCATTTTTAGGTGTTGCATTGGGGTTATTTGAATGTATTGAGGATTTACTCAAACGAGCATTTAACGTATCTGCCGGTAGGATGACTTTAGGTGTGCTTACATTTTTACCCCCATTATTGTTTGCATTCTTCTACCCAAAAGGTTTTATTTTGGCATTAAGTTATGCAGGACAAATGTTCGCCTTTTATGCGGTCGTTTTGCCTATTGCATTGGTATGGAAAGCCCGTCAAGTGCACCCAAATCTGGCATATCGTGTTATGGGTGGTACACCGATGTTATTACTTGTTTTGATCTTAGGTGTGACTATTACATTAGTTCCATTTGCGATTAGAATGGGGTATTTACCTTCTGTTGTGGGCTAAAAAATTGCAGTTTTTTGCATTTTTTAAGGTTTGATGATATGCCTCAATTAGAGTAATCAGACTTTATATGATAAAATTTGTTCATTTTAAATGTAATGTAAAGTTATTTAAATTATGCTGATACCTTCTAAACTGAGTTGCTCATACCGTTTGCAAAATGCAATAGAACGCCATCGCCTGTTAGCTCTATTAGATAAGGCAGAACAATATCCGTTAGTACTTATTAATGCTCCAGCCGGTTATGGAAAAACAACATTAATTTCGCAATGGGTGGCTGGTCGCGCTAATGTTGGTTGGTATTCTTTGGATGATAGTGATAACCAAACTGATCGTTTTGCTGCTTATTTTAGTGCTGCATTATCCAAAGCGATTAATCAAGACTCACAACTTTCTGATAACGATCGTCAAGCTAACTTGTCTTCACTTTTCAATCAGTTATTAATAAAAATTGCAAATATTCAACCGCACTTTTATTTGATTATTGATGACTATCACTTAATTGATAATGAAGAAATTCATGAAGGATTGAAATATTGGATTAAACATCAACCTCCCAATATGACATTGGTGCTCATTTCACGTTCCGTACCGCCTTTAGGTATCGCTAACTTGCGAGTACAGGAGCAGTTACTCGAAATTGATATGTACCAGCTGCCTTTTACCCACCAAGAAAGTTTAGATTTTTTCCACAACCGTTTAGGCGAACAATTTTCTGCGCCAGATGCGACCGCACTTTGTGATCAAGTGGAAGGTTGGCCAACGGCATTGCAATTAGTCAGCTTATCCGCGAAACAGCATAATACTTCGTTGCAAGAGGCAGCAAAGCGTGTTGCTAAGCTTAACAGTTTCCATATTAGCGAATATCTTAATGATGAAGTGCTAAGCGGTATTGATGAAGAAACACGTTATTTTATTTTGCAGTGTTCGATTTTGCGTTCAATGAATGAAAAATTAGTTCAGCACTTGACTGGTTATACCAATGTACGCAAAAAATTGGAAGATTTAGAAAGACAAGGCTTATTCCTACAGCAAATTGATAGCGAAGATAATTGGTGGCGTTTCCACGCATTATTTGCCTCTTTCTTAACAAGATGTTGTGAAACGGAATTGTATGATCAGCTTGAAGAATTGCATCAGCGTGCAGCGCAAGCCTGGTTGGAGTTAGGTTATGTCACAGAAGCTTTGTATCACGCAATGCAGCTAAAAGATACCACCGCCTTGTTGTCGATTTTACAAAACAATGCTTGGAATTTATTCCATCATGGTGAATTGGCTCTACTAGAACAAAGTTTGTCTAAGTTAGATATGAGTAACCTAATGCGTTATCCAAATTTAGTGCTGCTTAAAGCTTGGTTAGCGCAAAGTCAACACCGACAATCGGAAGTCAATGGCATTTTTAACGAATTTGAATATGCTTTACAGCAAAATAATATTGAGCTCAGCAAAGAGCAGCAGGCGGAATTTGATGTGTTACGTGCACAAATTGCAATTAATCAAGGTGATGAAAATTCTGCCTTAGAACTTGCAACTGATGCCCTAAAAGATTTACCTGATACATTTTACTACGCACAAATTGTCGCAACATCAGTGATTGGTGAGGCATACCATTGCTTTGGTGATTTAAGCAAAGCCTTAGATGTACAACAATCTGCGGAAAAAATGGCACGCCAGCATCATACCTATCACAATATTCTTTGGTCATTATTGCAACAATCTGAGATTCTGTCGGCACAAGGTTTTTTACAGGCCGCTTATGATATGCTAGATAAAGCCAGTGGCTTTGTGAAAGAAAACCACCTACAAAAAGTCCCGATGTATGAATTTTTACTCTGTTTGAAAGGCAAAATTCTATGGGAATGGTACAGTCTTGATCGCGCAGAAGCAATGGCGAATGCGGGGATGGAGGTATTACAAAAAACTGAAGATACTTTGCAATGTCTTGCGTTGTTAAGTCGAATTTCGTTAGTGAGAGGCGATTTAGACAATGCTAGCCGTTTGTTAAAAGAAATGACCTTATTACAAACTTCGCATAATTATCACAATGATTGGCTAGCAAATGCAGATGAGGCACGTACCTTGTTATGGCAAATGACAGGGGATAAGGAAGCGGCTAGAAACTGGTTGCTACAAAATGGTAAACCTAGAACTGATCGTAACCATTTCTCACAAATTCAATGGAGAAACTTGGCACGTTCTTATATCCTAGTTGAACAATATGATGCTGCACAGTTAATTTTGGATAAGATCATTGCCACCGCTGAACGTTTGAATTTAACTAGTAGTTTAAATCGTGCATTAATTTTACGTAATCGATTGTATTTATTACAAAATAAGAAAGACTTAGCACAAAAAGATTTGATCGAAGCCTTACGTTTAAGTCGTCAAACTAACTTTATCAGTGCGTTTGTGGTTGAGGGTGATATTATGGCACAACAAATCCGCCAACTGTTACAACTCAACGTATTAGATGAATTAGCATTACATAAAGCCCAATTTATCTTGCGTAATATTAACCAATATTATCGTCATAAATTTGCTCATTTTGATGAGCAGTTTGTCGCGAAGTTATTGCAAAATCCACAAGTGCCAGAGTTACTGAAAATTAGCCCTCTCACACAACGCGAATGGCAAGTGTTAGGCTTGATTTACTCAGGTTACAGTAATGAGCAAATTTCTGAAGAACTGCAAGTGGCGACTACCACAATTAAAACGCATATTCGTAATTTGTATCAGAAAATCAATGTCATGAACCGTAATGAAGCTATTGATTACACAAGAGAATTGTTGAAATTAATGGGGTATAGCTAAAAAATTTGGCAAAAATCTACCGCACTTTCTGAGCTGTTTATGGAGTAAAGGTAAAAATAAAGGCGTTCAATTGAACGCCTTTAGTATTTTTAATACTTGATCAATATAGGCTAAAAGCTTGTAAATAAGGTAACTTCCCACGTTGTAACATTTTCTCAATATTAGATTTATGATCATTTTCACCTAATCCTCGTAGCTCAAAATTCACACCGATACTTTTATCGTAGTAAATCTCGTTATCTTTTTGGTATGGCTTGCTAGTTACATTACGTTTTGCCCCAATATTAACAGCCCAACAACAGGTGCTATATTCCACGCCAAGATATTGTTCAACTGGTTTTTTGAGTGCTAAATCTTGGTAATGGCGTGCTACTACCGCCCAGTTATCTGTTAATTCCCATGCAAGTACAACGCCCAATTGTTTAATATCTTGACCATAGCGGTTTGCATTACTAGTTAAGTTCTGATCGATATATTCTTGGCTCGCATAGCGATAGCTCACTTGAACTAAATTGTCGCCTTCTGGGTTGTATTCTAAGGTGAAATTACCTAAAGAGGCTTTATCCAAGCGTGTATCGTATTGATAGTTACCTTGCCAACGCCATTTATCATTAATTTTCCAGTTTGACTCTAACGACCAAGAAGATGAACGACCATAAGTACTGTTTTCTTTCGTATTATCAATACGTGAATCTTGCAAATAATAAATTTGACCTGCAGAGAAGTTGAAGCGCTCGTTACCTGATTTATCGTAAATACGAGTTGAACCACCTACAGTCACCTGATTTGCGGAGGCAATGCGATCCAAACCACTGTAACGACGCTCACGGAATAACGCAAAATAATCTTGTTGCAATAATGATGAGTCGTAACCAAAACCAAGATAAGCATTATTCAATTTAGAACCAATTTGGCTTTGATCTTTATAAGGGCGATACAAATATTGCAAACGTGGTTCAAGCGTTTGTGTGTAGCCATCAATAAAAGTGCGGTTACTTGCTAAGACCGTTTGTAAATCTACTTTTACTTGCGGTAATACTCGGTTAATTTTATCTTCCACTTTTTCTGCATTAGGGGAACTACCTGATTTTTGTTGGTAGTGTGTTGCATACAATTTGGTTTCGATATTTAAGCTACCATAACGATTAGACAACGGTAGATTTAAACTCGGCTCTAAGTGGAAACGCCAAGCTTTGGGCACTAGAGGACTTTTATTATCAAAACGTACTGCTTGTGAGAATAATTTGAAGTCTACTAAATTAGCAATATTGTTTTTGTAATAATTAATGTCTAGCTGAGGTAATGCACGGTATGGACCAATTTCAATGTCATCAAAGATTTGGAATTGTTTAATGGATAAAGCAATATTGTAATCAGGTTGGTAGTAAGCAATACGAGCTCGTTGATTTGCATAACCGTCAGTGCTATTACCATATTCAGAATCAAAATCAGTGAAATAATATCTATCGCTTACGCGCGTATAATCAAGATCTAAACGCCAATTAGCTAAGAAACTTGAGTTATGTGTCCAATAGAACAAATGGCGAGATCGCTCATTTGCTAAGTAAGCTTGATATTTATCTCTGCCTAAGTATTCACCTGCAATTTTACCTTCGCCTATTGGACTTAAATAACGGAATTCTCCGTTAAGCTGCCAACCACGCTTTGACATATATTTAGGCGTGAATGTACTATCGAAGTTCGGTGCTATATTCCAGTAGAACGGTTGTGCGTAGAAATAACCATCGCGACTTGAAGTGCCCACTGTTGGCATTAATAAACCAGAGCGACGACGATCTCCGATAGGTAGCTGTAAATATGGTGTATAGAAAATCGGCACTCCCTGCACTTTGAAGCGTGCGTGCCACATTTCTGCATATTCTTCTTTGATATGCTGACGCATTTCTTTAGCTTCAATTGACCAAGCATTATCATTTGGTAAGCAAGAGGTGAAAGTCGCATTTTTCATCACTCTATGGTTTTCACGCAGCTCAATGTTGTCTGCTGTGCCTCTTCCTTGGCGACCAACAAAGTGATAATTGGCTTGTTGAATATCGGTGTCTTTATTATTTAAATTGATTTCAGCCGCAGTGCCGTCTAGGTTGATCAAGTTATCTTTATATTGAAAACTCCCCAAAATATGCGCTAAACGTTGCAAGTTATTGCCTTGCCCTTGCTGGGTAATTTCGGCAGATTCGGCTTTTAAATGACGGTTACCTTGCTTAATTTCCACATCACCTTCATATTTGGCATTGACGGATTGAGTGAGTTCTGCCTTATCTGCCTCAATATATACAGGAAGCTCGTTTGGGTTTCCATCAACTAACTCACCTTTGAAATGAGGTACGCCTGCTAGACATTGTAATTTCAGATCCGCAGCACTTGAGCCACTATAAAGCACACTCAAAACTGCCAAAGAAAGAAGTGAATAAGGATTTTTTTTCATTGGATAACCATATGTAATCAAAAATTAGTCTGATTATACTGGAAAATCAGGGGAAAGGCATATTATTTACAGCAACAACTATTCAGGTGGTCATTCACCAACCCCATTGATTGCATAAATGCATAACAGGTAGTTTCGCCTACAAAGACAAAACCACGTTTTTTTAAGGCTTTAGACATTGCAATGGAAGTTAAAGTTTTAGCCGGTACACAAGACAAGTCAGGCACATCATTAATTTGAGGTTGATGATTCACAAACGCCCAAATAAAATCACTGAAATTTTCACCGCACTTTTGCATCTCAAGATAGGCTTTCGCATTGGTGATAATCGCCTCTAACTTTTTACGGTGGCGGATCAACCCCGCATCTTCCATCAGTTTATCTACATCAAGTGCGGTCATTTTTGCGATTTTTTCAGGATCAAATTGATGAAATGCATTGCGATAGTTTTCACGCTTTTTCAACACCGTAATCCAAGACAAACCGGCTTGCTGTCCCTCAAGACAAATTTTCTCAAATAATTTCAAACTATCATATTCAGGTTTGCCCCACTCATTATCATGATAATCAATATAAATCGGCGTATTACCTACCCAAGCACAGCGTGTTTTCATCCGTTTCTCCCTCAAAATTTCAGTCTGTTTTTTTCATGCTTTGCAAGTGAAGCGTTTGCTCTTTAAAAACAAAGAAAGATCATTCCATTTTTGCATTGATATGCTATTGTATACAAGTTAACAGCAAATGAATTGTAATTCAAAATAGAGGAAAATTATGACTACACAACTTGACTCTCTCCGCCATATGACTGTTGTTGTTGCTGATACTGGTGACATTGAAGCAATTAAAAAATACCAACCTGAAGATGCAACCACAAACCCATCTCTAATTTTAAGTGCTTCAGCATTGCCACAATATGCGTCATTAATTGATGAAGCGATTGCTTATGCAAAATCAAAAAGCGATTGTTCAAAACAGCAATTAATTGATGCTGAAGATAAATTAGCGGTAAACATTGGTTTGGAAATCTTAAAAATCGTCCCAGGGCGTATCTCAACAGAAGTTGATGCGCGTCTTTCTTACGACACCGCAGCAACGATAGAAAAAGCGAAAAAACTAATCGCACTTTATAACGAAGCGGGTATTTCAAATGATCGTATCCTGATCAAAATTGCTTCAACTTGGCAAGGTATCCGCGCAGCAGAAGAGCTTGAAAAACAAGGTATCAACTGTAACTTAACCCTATTATTCTCCGAAGCACAAGCACGTGCGTGTGCAGAAGCTGGCGTTTACTTAATTTCTCCATTCGTTGGCCGTATTCTTGACTGGTACAAAGCAAACAGCGACAAAAAAGAATACGCACCAGCAGAAGATCCAGGTGTAATTTCAGTGACTAAAATCTACAACTACTACAAACAACACGGTTACAAAACCATCGTAATGGGTGCAAGTTTCCGTAACGTAGGCGAAATTACTGAACTAGCAGGTTGTGACCGTTTAACTATCGCACCAGCGTTGTTAAAAGAGTTACAAGAAAACACTAACGCACTTGAACGTAAATTAAGCTACACAGGCGAAGTGAAAGCGAAGCCACAACCATTAACTGAAGCTGAGTTCTATTGGCAACATAATAGTGATGCAATGGCAGTGGAAAAATTAGCAGACGGCATCCGTAAATTCGCCGCTGACCAAGAAAAATTAGAAGCAATGTTATTAGCTAAATTCTAATTTTAAGTTGAAAAAAGATAAAAAGTGCGGTCAAATTTGACCGCACTTTTTGTTGTCGTATAAAGAAAAAATTCAGATGTGCTATTTTAAGTATTCTATTTTCTCACCTTGAATATCTCGAATAACATTATTTGATTTTAAAAGGACAATGATATCTTCGACTGCTTTTGGATTATTGCGTAAATTTAATCTGGATTTAATATCATTTTTTAAGCCAGTTAATTTTGTAGGACGTCTTGTTTTCGACTTACTAAATAAATAACTATAGTAAGTATCGAAATCAGATATATCAGTAAGATAAGTAATATCGTTATTCGTTACTTTTATGATTTTCCCCTGTTTAAGCTTTTCTATTACATCTTGAATCAATGGCTCAGCTGAATTGATATCTTGTTGTTTTAGATCAGTTTGTGAACGAATATGATTGATTAGTTTATCTAATGTCCTTGGTAAGTTTTTATTTGCTGTTTTAGCAAGTAATTGTTTGTATGCTGAGAAAGAGTTATTTATTTTATTTTCGATTAATGAAATATTTTCGTCATGTACAATGGTAACTGGATTAGGTTTAGAAATTTCACTTTTAGGGTTTTCATTTTTCGGGGGATTTACATTTAATGTTGTTGCTGTTTTGCTAGATTCTGTTTTCTTTTCTATATTGCCATTTTCTACCGAAATTAATTGGCATTTTCGAGCATTATTTTGGTGAGTAATATAATCACAAATGCCTTGATAGCCTTTATCTTTAGAAATAACATGAAAATCGATTTTTTTATCAACTTCTTGATCTAATTTTCCAAGGAAAAATACTAGATGGAAATCAAGATTATTTTTTGCAACATCTCTTATTGTCACTAAACGAATTTCAATTTGATCATTAAATTTTTCAGAAAGTGTTATGGATTGCTGTTGAGCACCTAAAAATAAATAAACTTTTTCGTATTCATTTAATTGAATGTTATCTAACGAATGAATATTTTCGTAATCAATAAACGCATATTTCATTTTAAGGTCATCCTTGTGTGATTAAAATGCTTTCAATAATTGTACAGAAATAAACTCGCCTTTCAAATAATCTTTGATTGACTCAATCACTAATGGACTACGCTCACATTGCCCTTCGTGTTGAATATAGTCGTAAAATTCGTCTAAGGTCAGCCATAAACCACGAGTGATGTCGGGATCTTGTGGGTGAATTGGGTGCCAATCATTGAGTTCAATAGCAAAGGTGAAACGGAGAAAATCAGTTTTGGTGCGTGGGGCGTGCCATTGGTAGATTTTTATCAGGCTTTGCATTTCTGCTTGAATGCCGGTTTCTTCAAATAGCTCACGTTTTGCACCTTCAAGTAGGCTTTCGTCTGCCTCTAAATGCCCTGCAGGTTGGTTTAAGGTGAGTTTACCGTGTTCAAATTCTTCCACAAATAAAAATTTGCCTTTGCAATGTACTACACAGGCAAGTGTAACGTTGGGTTTATGCATTTGATGTCCTTATTTTTTTAATTGTAATTGTTGATAAAGTGCGGTCAATTCTGCTTCAGAAAGCTGGCGATATTGCCCTTGTGGCAGATTATCTAAAGTAAATAATGCCATTTGATAACGGATTAAACGCAGTGTTGGAAAACCAATATGAGCAGTCATTCTGCGCACTTGGCGGTTGCGACCTTCACTAATTTTAATTTCTAGCCAACTTGTTGGAATGTTTTTGCGTTCACGAATGGGTGGATTGCGTTCCCACAACCAATTTGGCTCAGAAACCAACCGCACTTTTGCCGGCAATGTTTTGCCATCGTTGAGCACCACGCCTTGGCGAAGTTGCTCTAAATCTACCTCTTGCGGGATAGCTTCCACTTGGGCGAAATACGTTTTTTCGGTTTTGAATTTGGGTTCAGCTAAACGGTGTTGAATTTCACCATTGTTAGTAAGTAAGACCAAACCCTCACTGTCTCGGTCTAAACGTCCGGCAGGATAAACTTGCGACACTGGAATAAAATCTTTTAAGGTTGCACGCCCGTTTTCATCGCTAAATTGCGTGAGGACATCATAGGGTTTATTGAATAAAATCACTTTTGTTTCAGCAAAGCTAATGACTTTTTTTTCATAAAAATTGACCGCACTTTTTGCTACCTTAAGATTAGGTCTTTTATAGTTATTTGGACGGGAATGCTGAGAAGTGTTTCTTCTATTTTTTGTATTAAACGTGGCGTTTTTTTTCATATTTAAAGAGAGTCGAGCTGAAAATGGGATCTAGATCGAAAAATAAAGAAATTTTTTAACAATTTTTTAATAAATACTTGCGAAGTTGAGCCGGTTCCAATAGTTTTGTAAGAATAATCTTCTTTCATAACGTAAATTACTATTGAACAATTATACTACCACAGGTTAGAAAATAAGGAAGAAATCATATGCAATCAAAAGTTGTTATCCCACAAGGTGAAAAAATTCAACTGGATGCAAAAGGCGCATTCATTGTGCCTAATAATCCAATTATTCCATTTATTGAAGGCGATGGTATCGGTATAGATGTAACGCCTGCGATGCGTACTGTCATTGATGCAGCAGTGGAAAAAGCCTATGGGGGCAAGCGTAAAATTTCGTGGATGGAAATTTATGCGGGCGGCAAAGCGAATGAAGTATATGGTGAAAATACTTGGTTGCCAGATGAAACAATGGAATTTATTCGTGATTATCACGTGGCTATCAAAGGGCCTTTAATGACCCCTGTCGGTGGTGGCATTCGTTCACTTAACGTGGCAATGCGTCAAGGATTAGATTTATATAACTGTTTACGTCCAATTCGTTATTATGAAGGGACACCAAGCCCAGTGAAACACCCTGAACTTGTGGATATGGTGATTTTCCGTGAAAACTCCGAAGATATTTATGCAGGCGTAGAATGGGTAGCGGGCTCCGCAGAAGCGAACAAAGTAATTGAGTTTTTACAAAAAGAAATGGGCGTGAAGAAAATCCGTTTCACTGAAGATTGTGGCATTGGTATTAAACCAGTTTCAAAACAAGGCACCCAACGTTTAGTGCGTGCTGCATTGCAATATGTGATCGACAATGACCGCAAATCGCTCACTCTCGTGCACAAAGGTAACATTATGAAATTTACCGAAGGGGCATTTAAAGAGTGGGGTTATGAAGTCGCGAAAGAATTTGGTGCTGAATTGCTGGATGGCGGTCCTTGGATGAAATTAAAAAATCCAAAATCAGGCAAAGAGATCATTATTAAAGACAGCATTGCAGATGCCTTCTTGCAAGAAATTCTGCTTCACCCAACGGAATATGATGTTATTGCAACATTGAATTTAAACGGTGACTATATCTCTGATGCGTTAGCGGCTCAAGTGGGTGGTATTGGGATTTCTCCGGGGGCAAATATTGGATCAGAAGCGGCAATTTTTGAAGCCACTCATGGGACTGCACCGAAAATTGCGGGTCAAGATAAAGGCAATCCAGGCTCATTGATTTTAAGTGGTGAAATGATGTTACGCCATTTAGGCTGGTTAGAGGCTGCTGATTTAGTGGTAAAAGCAGTATCGAAAACCATTGCAGATAAAACTGTAACATTTGATTTTGCAGAAATGTTAGAAGGTGCAAAGTTACGTTCAACTTCTGAATTTGCGAAAGATATTGTGGCAAATATGTAAATAAAATTATTGATTAAAAAATCAGCCCCATTGTTTGTAAGAATAATGGGGCTTTTTGCTAAGTTTATCATAAAAATTTACCTTAATTTTCTGGATAAGTGCGGTATTTTTTCTCATTTCACGGTAAACTAAATACTTTGTTATTTACGGGCAGAAGAACGATGCGTTTATTTATTTTTTTATTAGTCGCTGTGTTATTGCTATTCCAATATGATTTTTGGTTTGGCAAGAATGGCTATTTGGATTACAAGCAAACGGCCCAGCAAATTGCTCAACATAAACAAGAAAATGAAAAACTGTCACAGCGCAACCAAGTTATCGCGGCAGAAATTAAAGATCTCAAACAAGGCGTGGAAGCCATTGAAGAACGTGCACGTTTTCAGCACGAAATGGTGAAACCAGACGAAACTTTTTATCATATTGTGAAAGAACATAAATAATAGCAATGTTGAAATGTGAGCCAAAACGTAAGATTGTCGCTGTGGTGCCTGCGGCGGGCATTGGCAGTCGTATGCAAGCAGATAAACCAAAACAATATCTGCAAATTAATGGGAAAACCATTTTAGAACACACTTTGTCTGTGCTGCTGACCTATCCTTTGATTGAAAAAATTATCTTAGCTGTTGCGCCACAAGATCCTTATATTTCCAGCTTATCTTTATTAATACACCCTAAAATCCAAGTGGTTGAGGGGGGCGAAAATCGTGCAGATTCAGTGTTAAATGGGATTAACGCAATAAGAAATGAAGCACAAAGTGCGGTGCAAAATTCAGAAGATTTTTGGGTAATGGTGCACGATGCCGCGCGTCCTTGTTTAACCCATCAAGACCTCGATAAATTAGTACAAGTGAACGATGAAAACGGCGCAATTTTGGCAATTCCAGCCACAGATACTATTAAACGTGCGTTAGATAACTTACAAATTCAACACACCGAAGATCGCTCACAGCTTTGGCTGGCGCAAACCCCTCAATTTTTCCCCATAGAAACACTGGCACAAGCGTTAGAGCAAGCGTTAACACAGGGGTTACAAGTCACAGACGAAGCATCAGCTATGGAATTTGCAGGGTTTCGACCGCACTTGGTGGCAGGGCGTAGCGATAATATTAAAGTGACACGCCCCGAAGATTTAGCTTTAGCAGAATTTTATTTAAACAGAACAAAATAGGAAAAGATATGATACGAATTGGTCACGGTTTTGATGTACATGCATTCGGTGGCGAAGGCCCGATTATTATTGGCGGAGTTGCAATTCCTTATGAAAGAGGTTTGCTTGCACATTCAGACGGTGATGTCGCATTACATGCTCTCACAGATGCGTTACTTGGCTCTGTGGCATTAGGCGATATCGGCAAGCTTTTTCCTGATACTGATATGAAATACAAAGGTGCTGATAGTCGAGGTTTATTGCGTGAGGCGTATGCTCAAGTGCAAGGGAAAGGCTATAAAGTGGGTAATGTCGATGTGACGATCATCGCACAAGCGCCTAAAATGCGTCCGCATATTGATGCAATGCGTGCAGCAATTGCTGAGGATTTGGCGTGTGATATTGAACAAGTGAACGTGAAAGCGACGACAAGCGAACGTTTAGGTTTTACTGGACGTGGTGAAGGGATTGCTTGTGAAGCGGTTGCACTGGTGGTGAAAATCTAATGGAATTGGCTTATTTACAAACTCGCCCAGAACAAACCGCACTTTTGAAAGCAGAATGTGCGGATTTTGTAGTGAAAGAAAACCTTGGTTATGAGATGTCCGGTGATGGTGAATTTGTTGCGGTTAAAGTGCGTAAAACGGACTGCAACACACTATTTGTCGGTGAAAAATTAGCGCAATTTGTAGGCATTTCTGAGCGTAATATGGGCTATGCAGGCTTAAAAGATCGCAAAGCAGTGACGGAACAATGGTTCTGCTTGCAAATGCCGGGACAACCTACCCCAGATTTCAGTCAATTCCAATTAGAGGGGGTGGAAATTCTCGAAGTGACTCGCCACAACCGTAAAATCCGTACAGGTAGCCTTGATGGTAATCATTTTGAAATTCTATTGCGTGGTGCTAAAGAAACTGATGAGCTCAAAGTGCGGTTAGAAAACTTAAAGAAATTTGGTTTCCCAAACTATTTCACTGAACAGCGTTTTGGGCGTGATGGGCATAATTTAACGCAAGCCTTACGTTGGGCAACAGGTGAAATTAAAGTGAAAGACCGCAAAAAACGCAGTTTTTATCTTTCAGCAGCACGTAGCGAAGTGTTCAATTTAGTAGTTTCAGAGCGTATTGATTTACAGCTTGCTCAACAAGTTTTACGTGGCGATATTTTACAGCTACAAGGTTCGCACAGCTGGTTTCAAGCAGATGAAAATGAAGACTTAAATGCATTACAAGTGCGGTTAGAACAGCAAGATATTTTGCTCACAGCTCCATTAATCGGCGAACAAAATCAGCCAGCCACTGATATCGAAAATCAAATTGTTGGTCAACATCACACTTTATTAAAACTAATGGCACAAGAGCGAATGAAAGCCACACGCCGTCCAATTTTAATGCAAGCACAGGATTTGCATTGGGTATTTACTGAAGAAGGCTTGAAACTTTATTTTTATTTGCCCGCGGGCAGTTATGCCACCGCATTGGTGAGAGAATTAGTAAATGTTGGAGAGATTTAGTATGGCTTTATATTTTCGTTTTACTCAAAGAATGACGATGAAAAAATGGATAACATTGCTGTTTAGTTTTATGTTAGTTGTGATTTCAACCAATACTATGAGTTTACCTGCTGACCCAATATTTGAAAAAGGTGCTGAAGCCTATAAAAATGGTGAGCATTCCGAAGCTTTCAAACTCTGGTTATCACGTGCAGAGCAAGGCGATATGTCAGCCCAATTTAATGTGGGGAGAATGTACGATGACGGTGATGGTGTTGAGCAAGACAAGCGACAAGCCTTGAAATGGTATCAAAAATCTGCGGAGCAAAATCATCCAGATGCACAATATCATTTAGCCCTTATGTACAGTGAGGGTGATGGCATTGCACAAGATTTTAAACAAGCCTATCGGTGGTACAGTCGAGCCGCGGTGCAAGGTGATCCTAGAGCGATATACAATTTAGGGACATTATTTTTCAATGGTGAAGGTGTGGAGCGTGATAGGGCGCGAGCCAAAATATATTTTAAAGAGGCTTGTAAGGCTGGCTTGAAAGAAGGTTGCGATTGGGAATAAAACTTTTTGAAAAAATACCGCACTTTAAATAACAACAAAATATAAACGAATTTTAATAAGACAAAAAATATAAGGATAGTTTATAAATGCACATTCTTCTTAGTAATGATGATGGTGTTTATGCTGAAGGTATTCAAACACTCGCACGGGAGTTACGTAAGTTTGCAGACGTGACACTTGTTGCGCCAGATCGTAATCGCAGTGCTGCTTCAAGCTCATTAACTTTAGCTCACCCTTTGCGCCCAATACGTTTACCAAATGGTGACTATTCCATTAATGGTACACCTGCGGATTGTGTTTATCTTGCTTTAAATGGTTTTTTGTCAGGAAAGGTGGATCTTGTTGTATCAGGCATTAATGCAGGTGTAAATTTAGGTGATGATGTGATCTATTCTGGCACAGTGGCAGCTGCGTTAGAAGGACGTTATTTAGGTTTACCAGCGATTGCTGTATCGTTAGATGGTCGTCGTCATTATGAAACCGCTGCAAGAGTGGTATGTGATTTGATCCCCAAACTGCACGGGAATATTTTGAGAAAACGTGAAATTCTCAATATTAATGTACCAGATATTCCTTATGAAGAAATTAAAGGAATTAAAGTGTGTCATTTGGGCTATCGTGCAGTAGCGGCAGAAGTTATTCAACAGACAGATCCTCGTGAGGAAACCATTTATTGGGTTGGGCCGGCGGGCCTAGTGGACAGTGGACAAGAAGGCACGGATTTCCACGCTGTCGAAAATGGCTATGTGTCAATCACGCCAATTCAAGCGGATATGACAGCTCATCATTCATTGCAAGCTTTACAAGATTGGTTAGACAGTGAATAATTTGATTTTGATTATTTTTTAGGAAACGTAAATTGAATATTTTTGGTGCTATGTACGACAAAACGATGGAATGGTCAAAACATCGTTATGCTGCATTTTTCTTATCTTTTACAAGCTTTATTGAAGCGATTTTTTTCCCAATTCCACCTGATGTGATGTTGATCCCAATGTCAATGTCGAAGCCACAAAGTGCAGTGCGATTTGCATTGTATACTACGATTGCTTCAGTATTGGGTGGAATTATTGGTTATGGATTGGGTTATTTCGCCGTCGATTGGGTACAACATTATGTACAACAATTTGGCTATCAACACCATTGGGATACGGCCATTTCTTGGTTTGAAAAATGGGGCGTGCTTGTGGTTTTTGTAGCAGGATTTTCTCCAATTCCATATAAAGTATTCACTATTTGTGCTGGCGTAATGCAGATGGCGTTTTTCCCATTTGTGATTACTGCATTTATTTCTCGTGCAGCCCGATTTTTATTAGTGGCTAAGTTAGCCGCTTGGGGTGGTGAGAAATTTGCGGCGAAATTGCGCCGCTCAATAGAATTGGTCGGCTGGTCAGTTGTAGTGCTTGCCGTAGTTGTTTATTTAATTTGGCGATAATTTAAGGTTAAAAATGAATAAATTGTTTTTATTATTGTCTATGGTGTTAGTGCTTGGTGCTTGTAGTTCTTCGGTTGAACAAGATGAGAATGCATTGACACCTGGAATTATGGAACCTGTAGCAGGAACTGGCGCACAAGAAGGTGGAAGTTGGTTACCTGAGATTCAAAAACATTAACAAGAATTGAAATAAAAAGAGGAATTTCAACAATGAGAAAATCATTTTTACTGTTACCTATCAGTATTGCGATGCTGTCAGCTTGTACCTCTAATGCGCCAGCACCAGTAGAAAGTGTAGATGGCACATTAACACCAGGTATTATGCAACCAGTGGATTCATCATCAAGTGGCGGTACTTGGGAACCTCAAATTCAGCAGTCTGGTAGTATGCCAGCTGGAATGAATCAACCAGTTTATCAACCGACTTCGACACCGACTCAACCGATGCCAACAGTAACTCAGCCGGTTGTTACACAGCCAGTATCAATGAATTCACAACAATTTGACATTCCTCGTAATCCATCGACAGGTCAGCCGGATTATAGCAAAATTGTAAAAGGTTCATATCGTGGCGAGACCTATACAGTGCGCAAAGGCGATAGTATGTATTTAATTGCTTATATTTCAGGTTTAACGGTACCTGAATTAGCGGCGTTAAATAATATGTCTCAGCCTTATACATTGAGTACAGGTCAAGTATTACGAGTGTCTAATGGGAAAAATGCATACTCCCCCAGTTCAGTAGCACCTGTGGCTTCAACGGGTGCGCCGGCTCCAGTAACTAAAGGTATAACTTCACAGCATTTTGATATTCCACGTAATCCAAATACTAACACGCCTGATTACAGTAAAATTGATAAAGGCTTTTACAAGGGGGAAACCTATACGGTGCGCAAAGGTGACACAATGTACTTGATTGCGTATATTTCGGGTTTAGATGTGAAAGATCTTGCTGCGCTAAATAATATGTCTGAGCCATATCGTTTAGCGGTAGGGCAAACATTACGTGTATCTAATGGTAAACCTGTACAAACTGCAGTGGTTACGCAGCCGGTACCGCAACCAGTTTCAAAACCTGTAGAACAAGAAGTCACTTATACGCCGGGTCCAAACGGTACACAATACGGATCTGATGGTTCAGTAATCGGCCCAATTAAATCAGGTGCAGGTACACCATCTGCACCGGTACAAACGTCGCCTGTGAATCAGCCTGTGGCACACCAACCAGTGCCAGTACCAACAAACGAAACTAAACAAGTTATGTCGAGTGTTGCGTGGCAATGGCCAACTAAAGGCAATATTACTCAGGGTTTCTCCACTGCTGATGGTGGAAACAAAGGGCTTGATATTGCAGGTTCACGAGGTCAATCAGTTAATGCCGCAGCAGCCGGTCGAGTGGTGTATGCAGGTAATGCGTTAAGAGGTTATGGTAACTTAATTATTATCAAACATAATGATGATTATTTAAGTGCGTATGCGCATAATGAAAGCATTTTAGTTAAAGATCAGCAGGAAGTCAGTGCTGGGCAACAAATTGCTAAAATGGGCAGTTCTGGTACTAACAGTGTGAAGCTACATTTTGAAATCCGCTATAAAGGAAAATCCGTAGATCCAATGCGTTATTTACCAAAACGCTAAGTTATTTTTCTAAAAAACCACATTTAATAAATAAATGTGGTTTTTTATTTTTTTAACTGATTTACGTTTTTTAAGAATATCGATATTTTTAAAACAATCTGAAGTATATAGGTTTATTCTATCCTTACTGATATTTGCTCAATTTTATTAATTTTTGGCATTGAATATGTTCACACAACATAAAAATATTTAACTGTTCTAACAAATTATTTTTATATTTCTAACCAAAATGTAACTGGACCATCATTAGTTAAGCTCACTTGCATATCTGCGGCAAATTGACCGCTAGATGTTTTAATTTTCTCACCGCACTTTTGCACTACATAATCATATAATTCTTCTGCAAGGGCTGGTGGTGCACCGCGAGAAAAACTTGGACGTAAACCTTTTTGTGTATCGGCAGCTAAAGTAAATTGAGAGACTACCAACACCTGTCCATTAATTTGTTGCACATTGAGGTTCATCTTGCCTTCTTCATCACCAAACACACGATAATTAAGCACTTTTTCGATTAGACGATCGGCTTTGGTTTTATCATCTTCTTTTTGTACGCCGAGTAAGACTAATAAACCTTGTCCAATTTCACCAACAATTTGATTATCAACTTCCACTTTTGCCTGCGTAACACGCTGAATCAATGCAATCATCCTTGTTTCTCCAGTAGTTGTTTGCGTTGTGCAATTTCTGCTTTAAGTTCTAGTTCAGTTTTTTTGATTTTTTGTTGTAATGCCGGTTCGCTAGTATCCGCTTCTACAAGCTCCTCAACGCTTATTTCACCTTTCTTACACAAGCTGTAGTCAGCTAGTACAGAAGCTAATTGTGCACCAATTAGAATCACCACCCAGCTGAGCTGGATCCATAATAACATAATTGGCAAGGTCGCCATCGCACCATAAATTAATTGATATGATGGGAAATTAGTGACATACCAAAGGAATGCTTGTTTACCCAATGTGAAGAAAACTGCTGCAACTAATGCCCCAATAGCTGAATGAGTAATTTTTACTTTTTTATTTGGCACAACGCTGTAAATCAAAGTGAAGATCAACCACGTTAAAAAGAATGGCACAAAACTCAGCAGTTTTAGACCAAATGGCAATGAAATGTTTTCATTCAACATTGTGGCAATGTAAGAGCTCACACCAATACTTGCGCCAATTAGTAGTGGACCTAGTGTCAAAATTAGCCAATAAATGGCAAATGAAAAGACGAGGGGACGAATGGTAGTATCGTGCCAAATTGAGTTAAGTGTACGATCAATAGAGTTAATTAACATTAATGCGACAACTACTAAACTGATTACACCGACAGCACTCATTTGCTTGGAATTACTGACAAATTCATCAATATATTGCCCTACCATATCACTAGCTTGTGGTGCAAAATTGTCGAAAATAAAGCCTTTTAATTCCCCTGTAACCTCGTTAAAAACAGGGAAGGCAGAAAATACAGAAAACACTACCATTACCAGCGGTACTAGCGCTAGCATTGTACTATAAGTTAAATAACCGGCAGCTTGGCTTAATTTATTTTGTTGAAAACGAAGCCAAAACAATTTTGAGAAAAGTAAGGTATTTTTAAAAATGTTGTTCACAGTAAACCTCCACAACAATGTTTGAATTTTTTATTTGAGCCACAAAGACAAGGCTGTTTCATTGTAGGTAACGGAACTGTTGGATCGACAAAATACCAACGCTCTTCAATATTCACAAACAGCGATTTCTCATTATGTACTTGTGAGCCTTTATCACAGGCAAAGTGTGCATCAAACTCAACTGTACTGTGGGTTTTAGACAGTCGTTCATGTTTGATAATGGTTAATCCTACCCATTGTGTTTGTTCCGCCCAGTCTTTTAATTCTGAAATTGGCAGTAAATGTTGCTGACTTGGTACAGTGGTTTGCACAATATAATCAATATTTTTCAATACGTAGGCGGTATAGCGAGAACGCATCAATTGTACTGCATTGGTGGGAAATTGCTGTTGTTGATGGAATCGTGCACAGCAATCTTGATAAATTTGACCTGATTGACAGGGACAAAGTGCGGTTAAATTTTGGGTCATTTTGCTCATTTCATTTTTAGATTAGGTCAAAATTGTAGCAAAGGCATTGTTGATTGAAAAACAATTTATCTTCTCATCTTTATTTCTTTTAATTGATTTTGTTCTATAACGTCTTAAATAAAGTGATGCCATAATGTATCAAGCTGATAGCAATTGCCCACATGATCACACCAATTACGAGATCTAGAATGCGCCAAGTAATTGGTCTGCGGAAAAATGGGATTAATAATCTTGCACCATAACCTAAGCTGAAAAACCATAATGCTGACATTAACAATGAACCACCTAAAAAAAGCAATTTTTCATCAAATGCCAAGGTACCAGCAATCCCACCTAAAATCACGACAGTATCTAAATAAACGTGTGGGTTCAGTAGCGTAATCAATAAGGTTGCAATCACGGCGTGTATGCTTCGTTGAGGTGTATTTTCTTGTTCTTCGAGTGCAAGGGAGGCATTGCCTTGATAAGCGGAAAGAAAGGCTTTTAAACCATAAAAAAGCAAAAATGTACTACCTAAAAATGCGAGCGAGACTATTGCCATTGGGCTTTGGCTAATGAGTGAGCCTAGACCTAATACGCCTAATGAAATCAAAACAATGTCGCAAATAAAGCAGGTTAAAATCACTGAAAGAATATTTTGTTTAAGTAATCCTTGTTTCAATACAAACGCATTTTGTGCCCCGATTGCTATAATCAAACCAGAGGTGACAAAAAATCCTTGTAAAAACTGTTCCATAAAGAATTTCCTTAATAATTCAAACATAAAGTAGTACACTAAACGCAATATTTTCGCTTTGCAAGCGTTTAGTTTAACAACTTGTTAACAAGTGAGGTCAACGATGAAACCTTATTTAATTGCACCTTCTATTTTATCTGCGGATTTAGCCCGTTTAGGTGAAGATGTTCAAAATGTTTTAAATTCTGGTGCGGATATTATCCATTTTGATGTAATGGATAATCACTACGTACCAAACTTAACTTTCGGTCCTCCTATATGTAAGGCACTGCGTGATTACGGTATTACTGCGCCAATTGATGTGCATTTAATGGTGAAACCTGTTGATCGCATAATTCCAGATTTTGCTAAAGCAGGAGCAACTTACATCACTTTTCATCCCGAAGCGACAGAACATATTGATCGCTCGTTACAGCTAGTGCGTGATTGTGGTTGTAAATCAGGTCTTGTGTTTAATCCGGCAACACCACTAAGCTATTTAGATTATGTAATGGATAAAGTTGACGTTATTTTATTGATGTCAGTTAACCCAGGTTTTGGTGGACAATCTTTCATTCCAAGCACTTTAGATAAGTTGCGTGAAGTGCGCAAGCGTATTGACGATAGCGGTTTTGATATTCGCTTGGAAGTCGACGGCGGTGTTAAAGTAAATAATATTGCGGAAATTGCGAAAGCCGGTGCTGATATGTTTGTTGCTGGTTCTGCAATTTTTGATCAGCCAGATTATAAGAAAGTGATTGACGAAATGCGTCAACAATTAGCAACTGTTTAATAAAAAGTGCGGTAGAAAATGACACAATTTAAATTGATTGGCTTTGACCTTGATGGCACCTTAGTCAATAGCTTGCCAGATTTGGCACTCTCGGTGAATTCAGCGTTAGCGGAATTTGATTTACCCCAAGCATCAGAAGAATTGGTGCTCACTTGGATTGGTAATGGTGCAGATATTTTAATTGCTCGTGCTTTAGAATGGGCAAAAGAGCAAACAGGTAAAAACCTGAATGATGAACAAATTCGTGAAGTAAAACGCCGTTTTGGTTTCTATTATGGTGAAAACTTATGCAATGTAAGTCGTTTGTATCCGAATGTGAAAGACACGTTGGAACAACTAAAAGCACAAGGTTACACCTTAGCTGTGGTGACCAACAAGCCAACAAAACACGTTCAACCAGTGTTAGCTGCATTTGGTATCGACCATTTATTTAGCGAGCTATTAGGCGGACAATCTTTACCAGCGATTAAGCCACACCCAGCGCCATTGTATTATTTATGTGGTAAATTTGGCTTATATCCAAAACAAATTTTATTTGTAGGCGATTCTAAAAATGATATTTTAGCTGCACATTCAGCAGGCTGCCCAGTGGTTGGTTTAACTTATGGCTACAACTATAACATTCCAATTTCTGAGGCAAATCCAGATTGGGTGTTTGATGATTTTGCAGATATTTTAACGATTTTAAAATAAGGAATAACAATGACAAAACCTGTTGTATTAAGTGGTGTACAGCCATCGGGAGAACTGACAATTGGTAACTATCTTGGTGCTTTACGTCAATGGGTCAAAATGCAAGATGATTATGAATGTTTATTCTGTATCGTAGATTTACATGCGATTACTGTTCGTCAAGATCCTGCTGCATTGCGTAAAGCCACCTTAGATGTATTAGCACTTTATTTAGCTTGTGGGATTGATCCTGAAAAAAGCACTATTTTTATCCAATCACACGTGCCAGAACACACACAATTAGCTTGGATACTCAATTGCTATACTTATTTCGGTGAAATGGGGCGAATGACACAATTCAAAGATAAATCTGCTCGCCACGCAGAAAATATCAATGTTGGTTTATTCACTTACCCCGTGTTAATGGCTGCAGATATTTTGTTATATCAAGCAAATCAAGTCCCTGTTGGTGAAGACCAAAAACAACATTTAGAAATCACACGTGATATTGCAAACCGTTTTAATGCGCTGTATGGCGACTTATTTGCGGTGCCAGAGCCGTTTATTCCGAAAGCAGGGGCACGTGTAATGTCATTGCTTGAACCTGAAAAGAAAATGTCAAAATCAGACGAGAATCGCAATAACGTAATTGGTTTATTAGAAGATCCAAAAGCTGTTGCGAAGAAAATCAAACGTGCGGTGACAGACTCAGATGAGCCACCTGTCGTTCGCTATGATGTGAAAAACAAAGCGGGCGTGTCTAACTTATTAGATATTTTATCTGGTGTAACAGGCAAATCTATCTCAGAGCTTGAAGCAGAATTTGAAGGCAAAATGTATGGTCACTTGAAAGGTGCTGTAGCAGATGAAGTATCAGCAATGCTAATTACATTACAAGAACGTTTCCATCATTTCCGCAATAACGAAGAGTTGCTAAATAAAATTGCTCGTGAAGGGGCAGAAAAAGCGCGTGAACGTGCGAAGAAAACTTTAGATGCTGTTTACCAAGCTGTTGGTTTTGTAGCGTAATTACTTCACTTATCTTTTAAAACTGAACCGCACTTTGGAGTAAAAAGTGCGGTTTTTTTATTTCTATCATAAAAAAGAGTTTTTATGATAGAGGATTGCATTCCCTTAAAAATATCGATAGATTGTAATGATATTCATTATCATTTAGTAAAAATAAGGAGAAAACATGCAACAGAAAGTGCTGGTAGGTTCACTTAGTTTAAGCTTCAGTATGGTTTTAGCAATACCAACAGTTGCTTTTGCTGAGTCCAACACAGAAAAAACAACCATAAATAAATTAGAGACTATTCATGTTAATGAGAGTGAAAAAGGTGGAGAGTATGATGAGAGCTTGATCAAAACTTACTTGTCTGCTGGCTCTTATTCTTATTTAACTCAATCTGAAATTACTCAGTTTAGAGGAAGCTCTGTTGGAGACTTTCTATCAGGTGTACCAAGTGTGATTGTTGGGAATAAGCGTAATAGTGGTGCACTTTCAGTCAATATTAGAGGTATCGCCAATGAAAATAGAGTACCTGTTTGGGTAGATAATGGATTACAGTCAGTCCCATCTTGGCAAGGCTATGCTGGCTCATCGACACGTACATACTTAGATCCTGATTTAATAAGCCAAGTTGAGATTGAGAAAGGACCTTCTTTAGCGAATGATGCAACAGGTGCCATTGGTGGTGTTGTACGTATGAATACGATTAGCTGGAAAGACATTGTTACAGAAGGTAAAGATTGGGGCGTTCGCTTAAAACTAGGCACAATGACAAATACTGTTGCACCTCCTGCAAATTATACTAGAGGGGGTTATCAAACAAGGTATATTCATAAATGTCTTAGCAATACAACGGGATTATGCAAAGCACAAACTTATGCGCCCAATGCACGTTATTCTTCTCATGGACTTGATTTCAACTCTTATAATTACAGTATTGCATTTGCTAAAAAATGGGATAATGCTGATTTTGTCTTAGCATATGCTAAGCGTAAACAAGGAAACTACTTTGTGGGAAGGCATGGGCAAACACCACAAATTGATAATATTAAATTTGAAGAAGATTATGTTGAGGTTGAAGAACCACGTAAACATGAAGAAGTTGAATTAGGTATACTGTCATTTAAGGAAAACCGAAGCACACTTTATCGTCCTGGTGAAGAAGCCCTGAATACATCACAAAATAATGACTCCTATTTAGCGAAAGTCAATTTTTATAATAGTGAGCATCGTTTAGGGATAGCATATCGTCATTATCGTAGCCATTTCGGTGAAATCATGAGTTCAATTTTAAATTTTAGGGCTTATGGTGCACTGCAAGGTGAGGGGACAGAAGTGAAGGTAGATAACTATAATTTAAGTTATCAATATAACCCGAATAATCCCTATATAAATTTGAATATCAATACTTATTATACACATAGTGACTCATCAAATTTTACTCCACTTATTGAAGAATATGGCTATTCATTATCTAGTCGCCATGCTCACTTTTTGATTTCAAAACAAAAAGGATTGAGTATTGCTAACACAAGTATTTTTCAAATTAACAACCAACCTTTAACTCTGAAATATGGTGTTGCGCATAACTATGAGCGTATTTATCCACCTCGTAATGCGTTGCAAAGAGTCAGAGAAAAAGGCTATCCCGATAATGCGATTGCCCCACTCTATGTTCGTGATGGTAAACGGAAAGAAATGAGTGCATTTATTAATGTGAGTTATCCATTTGTATCTTGGCTAAAAGCTGACGTTGGATTACGTTATATGCGCTCAACAATTTATGATTATGTTGTACGAGAAGAAAAAGTGCATATTGGTGATAAACCAGTACCTCGTCCAGACGGTAGAATTGATTTTATACCGCAATATAAATATGTTGTGCATAAACAAGAACCAATTAAAAATAAAGGATTTTCACCGATTGTGATGCTCAGTTCAGAAATTATGAAAGGCACTACGCTTTACGTGAAATATGCGCAATCACTGCGTTCACCAAGTTTATTCCAAGCAACTAAAGGTTGGAGTATGCAATCAACAGCAGATAATTTAGAGCGTCTTAAGGCTGAGCGTGCTAAAAATTGGGAATTAGGTATCAATGGATTTTACGAAAATATTGGCAATAGAGATAATGTTGTTGGTTTTAAATTAGCCTATTTTCATAACAATGTGGATGATTACTTAACTCGAAGCTTTGATCGTAAAAGTGGTATCACGCAAACTTTAAATATTCAAAGTGCTCAGTTCACGGGTTTTGAAGCATCAGCTTATTACGATATGCGTAAGTTTTATACGAAGTTATCCGGCACTTATTATACAAAAACACAATTTTGTTTAACGCCTGAACAAGCAGGAAAAGAAGCACAATGTAATTCAGGTTATGTTTATCGTAGTAATCTAAATAATGCTGTTCCTCCTCGCTTAAATTTACATATTACATTAGGTTCACGCTGGCTAAATGAGCAATTAGATATTGGCGCTCGTTATAGCTATTATAGTAAACGTCTTGTACCAGTGCTTTCAGCCGAGCGTTTTGTGAATACTTCAAGTATTGAGTGGGCACCTTACTCTTTAGTGGATTTATATGCGAACTATAATGTATCTGAGCATCTTAAATTCACGATGACAATGGATAATGTATTTAATCGTTATTATTTAGATGTAAATAATATGGGGTTAAATACCGCACCTGGTCGAACTTTACATCTTGGTGTAGAGTATCGTTTCTGATCATAAACATTATGTATAATAACCGCACTTTGTGATGAGGTGCGGTTTTTGTGCTATTTCTTATATGATACGTATATTAGTAATATTTATATGAGAATTATTGTGATGTATTGTTGTCAAAGCCAATACAAATTTGATTATCTCTATTTATAGAGAGACTCTGCTTTTTAACTGATTGAAACTAGAGGAAAGTGTGGTGAAGTTTTTAAAAATTTTATGTTGTTCAGTGTTATTGTATGTCTCAAATGTATGGGCAAATGCAGATTTTAATATTAAATACAGCTCAAATTATCTAATGCCGGCGTATGTGCATTTTAAAGCGGATGGAGCCAAATATTCCGTTGATGCTAAAATCAACGTGCCACTTTATAACATCGAGTTTTTGTCAAAAGGCACTCAAGGGGCAAAGCAGTTCAATATGGTGGACTACAAAGATGTCCGCAATGGTAAAGCTTATGCTATCTCAAAAATTCAAGGTGATTCGATTGAATATGGAAAAGTCAAAAGTGGCTTAACGAAAGCTGCGTTAGAATTACCAACGTTTGACTTATTTACAATGGCATTTCAGCTAAGTTATTACGATAAATTACCAATAAATTTCCAAATTACTAACGGCAAGAAATTGTATCCAATGCATAATGTATTTGTAAAAAGAAGTGAAAATATCGTCAAATACAATAAGCAAGATATGACACAAATTACTTACCAATTTAAAACTGGCGATAAAGATATTGTGGTGAAAAAATTTGCAGGTGAAAAATTCCCACGCTTTATTTCTTACAATCGCGATGGCGATAATTACGAATTGACCTTTAGTGATTTTGTGAAATAAGTTGTGATAAATAAAAAGTGCGGTAAAAATCACCGCACTTTTTTATTGGTTTAGACTAAAAAATAACGATATGCAGGGCTTTCGGTGACATCTTGGTAAACGTAGCCGAGTTTTTCTAAATGTTGGTTGAACGCTTCAAGATCGCCATCATTTAATTGGAAGCCCGCGAGGACATTGCCGTAGTCCGCTCCATGTGCACGGTAGTGGAACAACGAAATATTCCAATGCGTTTGCCCAAGCGTTTCAAGGAATTTCAATAATGCGCCCTTTTGCTCAGGGAACTCGAAACTATATAAACGCTCTTTAAAATGGCTGTTTGAGCGACCTCCGATCATATAACGCACGTGAGTTTTCGCAATATCATCATTAGATAAGTCGATTAGGTCATAGCCATTATGTTGTAGTTGGTTGATAATGCTATTTTTCTCTTCTTCACCGCTGATACGAACACCCACAAAGATGCACGCTTGAGCATCATCAGCATAACGGTATTTAAACTCTGTTACAGGCACAGCGCCTAAAATATGACAGAATTTTAAGAAGCTGCCTGGTTTTTCTGGGATGGTTACCGCAAGTAAGGCTTCGTGTTGTTCGCCAATTTCGCAACGCTCGGATACATAGCGCAAGGTATGGAAGTTCAAGTTTGCTCCTGAAAGCACATTAACTAGCGTTTCACCTTGAATGTTATGTTCTTTCACATATTTTTTTAATCCAGCTAATGACAGTGCACCAGAGGGTTCAGCAATAGCACGTACATTCTCAAAAATATCTTTCACTGCTGCACAAATTTCATCGCCATCAACGAGCACGACATCATCAATATATTGTTGGCAAACACGGAACGTTTCGTCTCCAATACGTTTCACTGCCACACCATCTGCAAATAAGCCAACACGGTCTAAATCAACAGGCTTGCCTGCTTTTAACGCATGATATAAACACGCAGAGTCTTTAGATTCAACACCGATTACTTTAATTTCTGGCATTAATTGTTTAATTAATACCGCAATGCCAGCTATTAGCCCACCACCACCGACAGGCACAAAGATGCGGTCGATTTGAGTGTTTTGTTGGAGTAGTTCCATTGCTAATGAACCTTGACCTGCGATTACAGCAGGGTGGTCAAATGGTGGAATAAAGGTCATATTTTTACTTTCAGATAGCTCAATCGCCTTCGCTTTTGCTTCGTCAAAATTCGCACCGTACAATAATACTTCTCCTCCGAAGCCACGCACAGCTTCCACTTTGATGCTCGGTGTATTTTGTGGCATCACGATGAGTGCATGTAAGTTGAGGTGTTTGGCTGAAAGTGCAACGCCTTGCGCATGGTTGCCCGCAGATGCTGCGATAACCCCTGCACGTTTTTGCTCCTCGTCTAAGCCTGCAATCATGGCATAAGCACCACGTAGTTTGAAACTATGCACAGGTTGGCGGTCTTCACGTTTGATAAAGATTTTGTTGCCTAAGCGTTCAGACAGTTTTGGCATTTCTTGTAGAGGTGTGACTTGTGCCACTTCGTATACTTTTGAGCTGAGCACCGCTTTTAGGTATTCGGAGCCTGTAGGTTGGTTTGAGGCTAAGTTATTGACCATAAATTATATCCGTTTATTTCATTATTTTAGTTTTTCGCCTGAGGACGAGTTACTTTTTTTATTGATGTAAAGCAAAGTAACCAAAAGAAACAGCCCCTTAATTTTTCTTCTCCTTTCGATTATTGTTCACTTTTGGAGCCAACTTTCAAAACTGGCTTGTTTGGCAAGTTTAAACACTGAAAGTTGTTCTCAAAAGTTAACGCAAACCGCTACGGCGAAAAATAAGGGGAAAAGAGTACGTTATGCTCATTTAGAGACAAATTAAAATTTCTGAAAAATGTACCGCACTTTGAATACTTCTATTTCCTTTTATAAGATGGCGATTTTAAATTTTGCTTTTATCTCTTACTGCGCCTTTGTCTGCGGATGTAGCAAAATGACCATAGACTTTTAAGGCGAAGGAGACTTCGCGTTGGCGATTTGCAGGTTGCCAGCCAAGTTTGTCTTGTACTATGCGACGTTGTGTAAGTTCTTCTTCCAAAACGCATAATTGAATGGAGCGGTTTGGAATGTCGATTTCAATGGTATCGCCGTCTTTGACTAAACCTATGACGCCTCCCGCAGCAGCTTCTGGGGAAACGTGGCCGATAGATAAGCCCGATGTACCGCCAGAGAAGCGTCCGTCTGTCAATAATGCACAGGCTTTACCTAATCCCATCGATTTTAGATAGCTAGTTGGGTAGAGCATTTCTTGCATACCTGGCCCGCCTTTAGGTCCTTCGTAACGAATAACTACCACGTGCCCAGCTTGGACTTTGCCTCCTAAAATGCCTGCAACAGCATCTTCTTGGCTTTCGAAAACAATAGCTTTGCCTGTAAATTTTAAAATTGACTCATCAACGCCAGCAGTTTTGACAATACAACCGTCTTGTGCGAGGTTACCAGAGAGCATTGCTAAGCCACCATCTTGGCTATATGCAAATGCTTTACTTCGGATGCAGCCGTTTTCACGATCATCATCGACAGTATCCCAACGGCAATCTTGTGAAAAAGCTTCTGTGGTACGTATCCCAGCAGGGCCTGCACGGAAGAATGTGTGTACCTTTTCATCTTGCGTGAGTTTGATGTCATAGTGTGCTAATTGCTCGGCAAGACTTAATCCTAAGACAGTACGCGTGTCATTGTGTAACAAGTTAGCTCGATCTAACTCACCTAAAATTGCCATAATACCACCTGCACGGTGTACATCTTCCATATGGTATTTTTGCGTATTTGGAGCAACTTTACTTAAACAAGGCACCTTTCGAGACAACCGATCAATATCTGCCATGGTGAAGTCCACTTCTGCCTCTTGTGCTGCTGCTAACAAGTGTAATACGGTGTTAGTAGAACCACCCATTGCAATATCTAAGCTCATTGCGTTTTCAAAAGCTTTTTTGTTGGCAATCGAGCGTGGTAAAACGCTATCATCATCTTGTTCATAATAAAGTCTGCACAATTCAACGATTTGTTTGCCAGCATCTAAGAAAAGCTGTTTACGGTCCGCGTGAGTAGCAAGGCAGGAGCCATTGCCTGGTAAACTTAAGCCTAATGCTTCAGTTAAGCAATTCATTGAGTTTGCGGTAAACATACCAGAACAAGATCCACAAGTTGGGCAAGCAGAACGTTCTATCTGTGCGCTTTCCTCATCAGAAACATTTGGGTTTGCACCTTGGATCATTGCATCAACTAAATCTAGCTTAATGATTTTATCCGAAAGTTTGGTTTTGCCTGCTTCCATTGGACCACCAGACACAAACACCACAGGAATATTTAAGCGTAAGGCTGCCATTAACATCCCCGGTGTGATTTTATCGCAGTTAGAAATACACACCATCGCATCAGCGCAATGGGCATTCACCATATATTCCACACTGTCTGCAATCAAATCCCTAGACGGTAAAGAATAAAGCATTCCTCCATGCCCCATTGCAATACCATCATCAACTGCAATCGTATTAAATTCTTTTGCCACGCCGCCTGCTTTTTCAATTTCACGTGCAACAAGTTGTCCCATATCTTTTAAATGGACGTGACCTGGCACGAATTGAGTAAAAGAGTTAACAACAGCAATGATTGGTTTGCCAAAGTCATTTTCTTTCATTCCTGTAGCACGCCATAAGGCTCGTGCCCCAGCCATGTTACGACCTTGAGTACTAGTTGCTGAACGCAATTTAGGCATAATCTCTCCAAGTATTGTGTTTGTAATTTCGGTGGAAATTTATATAAGAAAAATTGACCCACCAGATCCATAAATAAATTATTTTTTAACTAATTTCCAATCAATAAATGATGTTGGAATTGGGAAATTTTTATCCTGTTTTATTAATGTTCGTTGATTCGTTGAGTCTTGCCTTTTGGCTTGATAATGCACAATTTTAAGTGCGATAAGTTTTGGTCTCTGCTTATCTAAACGTATTTTTTGCTCCGCTCGAGAGATTGCAATGTCAGTTAACTCGTGTAAAAAACGTATCCTTGGTTTTTGGTTATCTATATCATCAGTAAAATCTTGATAAGTCCATACAGATAAGTGAGTCCATGGCTTTTGTGCATTCATAATAAGGGTTTTACGTCCAAATTCATCCATTTGAATAGCTTTCCCTGTTTTCATTGCATCAAAGTAGATGATATGAGTGATGGTTTGATAGTTTGGCTCATTTTGCTCTGTTACCACTAATGAATCTTCAAGATAAATCGCTTTTTCTAATTCGTTAACTTCATCATAATCCAAAGTATTGTCTGAAACATAATTACCCCGGCTAGTGGAAAAATAAACTTGGTTATCTCGCTTGACGATAGAATGAATCACACCATTTTGCTGCTGAGTTACTTGTATTTCTGGTGGTAAGCAACTTCCACTAAAGCAACAAGCATTTAATAACAAGCAGCCGACGATTAGCCAAATTTTTTTGTACCACATACTATCTATTTTCCCCATTTAGTCTTGAGTAAATAATGTAAAAGGTAATGCAACAATTGCACCTGCAATATAAATTGGGGTAAAGACGGCGACAGCAACACCCATTTTTGTGGCTTGCGAATCGTAATGTGTATCTTCTTTATACTCCACAAGGCGAGTTTTCAGTGGTGGTGAGAATTTGTTTTTCGCTAAAAGTTGTTCTCTATTTCCCACTTTTACTAAAGCAATGTTCTCAAGACACGTGCTGTAATAAACACGTTTTGGTGCAACTCTGACTTGATAATTGTCACGTAAATCTTTCTGCTGTACTTCAGTAAATTTTGTTGGTTCGAAGTCGATGTCTAAACAGGTTTTTGCACGATTACTTTTTACATTTTTTTTGATTTCTCTAAGATCAATTTTGTTAATTGATGGATAGTAAGGAGAATGCAATAGCTGAATCAGTCTTTTCGCATTTTCGGTTTTGTGAGCACTAACTTGGTAATCATAGTGTTCGCCCAAAACATGAATGGCGTTATCAGACAGTATAAAAGCATAAATCGACTCTGTTTTTGCGTTAACGGATGCATCATAAGTATTGAAACAGCTACTTGCTGCAACAGCAAACGCACTAATTATTAGTTTTTTGACGAAATTCATTGCACAACTCCTTGTTGATTATGAGAGATGAATATCCTTCACATCATATACCTTAACTAATTGATTGGTAAGCAAGTTTAAAGTGCGGTCACTTTTTACTGTAAAATCGATTCTTGCCTCATCTTCGATTGAAGTCATATTCATTGAGACAACGTAAAAACCGCGGTGACGGATAACACGTAATACACGCTCAAGTGTTTCAGGGCGTTGCTTTACTTCGAGTGTAAATTGATAGGTTTGCATATAATTTCCTTAAAATTTCCAAAAAACTGACCGCACTTTTACATATTTTCTAACATATCCAAATTGCACGCATTTGGTGGCACGAGAGGCCATACGTTCTCGTTGGAAGAAATGCAAACGTGTAAGAAATAAGCTTCTTTACTCGCAAGTAAACGATCTAATGCACCCTCAACCTCTTCGCCTTTGGTAATTCGTTCACTTTGAATACCGAAAGCCGCTGCTAACATCACGAAGTCTGGGTTATCATCTAGAATCGTGTTACTGAATCTCGCATTGAAGAAAAGCTCTTGCCATTGACGAACCATGCCCAAGCGTTGGTTGTCTAATAACACGATTTTGACTGGTGTTTTACCTCGCTTAAAAGTGCCCAACTCTTGAATATTCATCATTATTGAGCCGTCACCTGTGATCAAAATGACATCGTCATTCGGGCGTGCTTTTTTCGCACCGATTGCCGCAGGTAAACCAAAGCCCATTGTGCCGTAGCCTGCAGAAGTGATGTAATTTTCAGGTGCGTAATGTTGAACGTGTTGTGCTGACCACATTTGGTGCTGACCAACATCGGTTGTTACTACTGCACTTTGTGACTTCTTCTTTGATAACGAGTTAAGTAGCCAAAGTGGGTTAATAAAGGTATCGCCGCCATTTACGCCATAGCAAAAATCGTGTTCTTGTTTGAGTTGTTTAACACGTGTTTGCCAGTCGCTGATATTCAATGGTGTTGCTAATGCGTTGAATGCTTCAGTTAAATCACCACGCAAAGCTACATCAGGATGACGTAATTTGCCAATTTCTGCAATATCAATGTCTGCATGGATCACTTTTGCGTGCGGAGCAAAGGTATCTAATTTGCCGGTCACTCGATCATCAAAGCGTGCACCAAATGCAATTAATAAGTCACATTCTTGCACTGCATAGTTAGCAGCTTTGGTGCCGTGCATACCAATCATTCCCATATAATATGGATTGTCTGGGTGAATTGTGCCTAAGCCTTTTAAGGTGGAAACGCTCGGCATTTGAGTCACTTCTAAGAAATCACGCAATGCAGGTACCGCACGTGCCATTCCAACACCACCACCAACATACATTACAGGACGTTTTGCTTGTTTAACTAACTCAAGCGCTTGCGCAAGGCTGTCTGCTGGAAGTGCAACTGGTTTTTCCACAGGAAATGTCATGGGTAACAAGTTTGTTGGAGCAATTTGAATATCTTTTGGAATATCGACTAACACAGGACCAGGACGACCACTTGCAGCGATTTGGAAGGCTTTTGCAATGATTTCTGGTAATTCCTCGATGCTTTGAACTAAGAAGCTGTGTTTGGTACAAGCTAAAGATAAACCCAATACATCTGCCTCTTGAAAGGCATCTGTACCAATTAATGGCGAGGCAACTTGACCTGTGATTGCGACCACCGGAATAGAGTCCATTAAGGCATCACCTAAGCCCGTGATTAAGTTTGCAGCACCAGGACCTGATGTTGCAATACATACGCCGACAGCACCACTTGAGCGAGCGTAACCAATAGCCGCCATCGCTGCGCCTTGTTCGTTACGACATAATAAGTGCTCGATACCGGCATCATAAAGTGCATCGTATACAGGCATGATTGCCCCGCCTGGATAACCAAAAACGGTATTTACTCCCTGTGCTTTTAAACTTTCTGTGACTAATCTTGCCCCGTTCATTTTCCCACCTTAAGTTGTTTTAAGTATAAAAAAACCCTCGTCTTTTTTGCTAGACGAGGGCTATATTTGATCTATTTGGTTTGCTGTTAATCAAACATTATGCACTCGCCCCGTAGTAATAAGAATTACTACGAGGTTAATAATAATGCTAATCACAGGGCGTAATGCCATCATTTTAATTCCAAATAGTTTAGTATGCTGTTATGTATGCTTTATATTCATATCATATTTTTTTTTCATAGCAAATAATTTTTTTGCAAAATTGTAAAAAATATAAAATTGTTTGTATTTTGCTAGATGACTTTTAGCACACCACCTCGTGGTAGGTAGGTGATTGTGATATTATAAATGCTATTTTTTGTTACAGGATATTATTATGCAGCAGTTTCCTTTTCGAGCCATTGTGTCAGATTTAGATGGTACGCTTTTAAATTCGAATCATATGATTGGTGAATTTACCATCAATACATTAGAGAAATTGGCGGAGAAAGGTGTGGATATTATGCTTGCAACTGGGCGTAACCACACAGATTTAATCCCAATTTTCAAAAAAGTGAATATTAAGAAAGCAGTTATGATTACCTCTAATGGTGCAAGGGCACAGGATTTACAAGGCAATCTTTTAGTGAGTAATTATTTACCTGAAAATTTAGCCTTAGATATAATGAATATTGATTTCGATCACTCACGTGTGTGTGTGAATTCCTATCAAGGAGATGATTGGTTCATTAATATTGATGTGCCACAATTACGTAAATTTCACAAAGATTCTGGTTTTATGTATGAAGTGGTGGATTTCTCTCAACACCACGGACGCGAAACAGAAAAAGTGTTTTTTATTGGTCGTGAAGCACAAGATCTTGTGCCAATTGAGCAATATTTGAAAAACAATTACGGCGACATGGTGAGTATGACTTATTCTACTACGCAATGTTTAGAAGTGATGAATAAAAATGTGTCCAAAGCGAACGCACTCCAACAAGTACTTTCTCATCGTGATTATGATATGCAACATTGTTTAGCCTTTGGTGATGGAATGAACGATGTAGATATGTTAAGTGGTGTAGGCAAGGGTTGTGTGATGGGTAATGCTGACCCTCGTTTGAAATTAGCCTGTCCACAATTAGATGTGATTGGTGTCAACTCTCACGAAGCCGTTGCAAGTTATATTCGAGCTACTTTTGGTATTGTATAACTGATATGAGCCTGTGGCAAAATCTTCTATTAATCAGCCTAGGCGCTGCACTGGGCGCTTGTTCTCGTTGGGGATTGGGTTTATTGTTCAATCCGCTTTTCGCTTTCTTGTCTTTCGGCACGCTCATCGCTAATTATGTGGGCTGTTTTATTATTGGCCTGTTAATTGCAATGTTCTGGCAGTTCCCACAAATTTCAGCAGAATGGCGGTTATTTTTAGTCACAGGCTTTCTCGGCAGTTTAACGACATTTTCTACATTTTCTGCGGAAGTCATTGAGAATTTTATCCAAAATAAATGGCTTGAGGCTGTTGGAATTGCCTCATTGCATTTGTTTGGTAGCTTGTTATGTTCAGCGTTAGGCGTGTTTATTTGGCGCAGTTGTCAGTAAAAAATTGATTGATGTGCGCAAGTGCTTCATCACGAATTGGATCTCGTTCAAATAAAATTTCGTGTTTACTATGCGTAATTTGCACTAGCTTGCCTTGTGGTAAAAGTGCGGTCAGTTTTTCCAAGTTTTTGTTATCTACAATTTTTTCCTTTTCTGATTGTAAAATCAGTACAGGGATTTCAATACGTGGCAAAATGCTTGGTAGCTTTTTAATCGCATTGAAACATAAATGGACCCAACGGAAAGTCGGCCCACCTAAATGAATGTGAGGGTGACGGCGATTGATGCGATTCATCCAGCGCATTCTTGTACGACAGTTACTCAAATCATTTTTATCTAAATCCGCTGGCTTATATTCCCCTTTGCCAAACACATAACGTGAGCCTTGCCCAAATAACATCATCAAATTAATCACTAATTCATCACGCAAAGAATGTTTCATTGGAATGCCATAAAATGGTGCTGATAAGGCTGCACTTTGTATGTGATGATCGTAATTAGCAAGATAATAAGTGCTAATTAGCGCACCCAAAGAATGTGCTAGAATGTGTTGGCTTTTGTAACCATAACCTGCGGTGACTTTTTCTAATAAAATCGCCATATCGTCTACATAAAAACGGAACTCATCAATGTAGCCTTTCTCGTGATCTTTCAATAAACGTTGTGAATAACCTTGTCCACGGTGATCAAACACTAAAACATCGTAGCCTTGCTGATAAAAATCATAGGCGAGTTCGGTCCATTTTAATAGGTTTTCTGCACGTCCATTAACGAGAATAATTAAACGACGTTCTTCAGGAGTGTCTTGCACAAAATGACGATAAGTAATGCGCACATTCTTTTGCCCCCTCACATCTTGCAACGGGAATTGTGCGGCAAAAGGATATAATTCAGCTAAAGCAAAGTGAGTAAAGTGAGGTTCACGCATCATAATATAGTCCAATTTTTGAAACATCTGGACTAGTGTAGCATAAAAGGTGAGAGGGACAGAGTAGATTGTATCTGACAGTTGATTAGAGGTAAAAGTGCGGTAAATTTAAAAATTTTTTAAAATTGACCGCACTTTTGTGATGAGCTAAAGTTTAAAGATTAAGCTACTAATTGTTTTAAGATACGACGAAGTGGCTCTGCTGCACCCCATAATAATTGATCACCAACAGTGAATGCAGCTAAATATTCAGGCCCCATTTTGAGTTTACGTAAACGACCCACGGGTACAGAAAGCGTGCCAGTGACTTTAGTCGGTGTAAGCTCTCGTAAAGTAGTTTCTTTATCATTTGGAATGACTTTTACCCATTCGTTGTGGCTCGCAAGAATTTGCTCGATTTCTTCTAATGGTAAATCTTTTTTCATTTTGATAGTGAAGGCTTGGCTGTGGCAACGTAAGGCACCAATACGTACACATAAGCCGTCAACTGGAATAGGGGTGTCATCTAAGCCAAGAATTTTGTTAGTTTCAGCATAACCTTTCCATTCTTCTTTAGTTTGCCCATCTTCCCAAAGTTTGTCGATCCAAGGAATTAAGCTACCAGCTAATGGCGCACCAAAGTTATCGATAGGTAAATCGCCACGCATTTTGGCTGTTACTCTACGCTCAATGTCTAAAATTGATGATGCTGGGTTTTCAAGATCTGTCTTTACACTATCTTCAAGTTGACCCATTTGCACTAGCAATTCACGCATATTTTTCGCACCTGCACCACTTGCTGCTTGGTAAGTTGCCACAGATACCCATTCCACTAAATCACGTTCAAACAAACCACCTAATGCCATTAACATTAAGCTCACAGTACAGTTACCACCAACATAGGTTTTAATACCGCTTTTTAAGCCTTCACTGATTACATTTTGGTTCACAGGGTCAAGCACGATAATAGCATCTTTTTCCATACGAAGCGCAGAGGCAGCATCAATCCAATAACCAGTCCAACCCGCAGCACGTAATTTTGGATACACATCGTTGGTATAATCACCACCTTGGCAAGTCACGATAATATCTAATTTTTGTAGTTCTGATATATCAAATGCATCTTTCAGATCACCAGCGTTTTTCCCTCCAAAAGAGGGTGCTTGTTGGCCTGCTTGTGAAGTCGTAAAAAACACAGGATTAATGTTTTCAAAGTCATTTTCTTCTTGCATACGATCCATTAATACGGATCCTACCATTCCACGCCAACCGATAAACCCAACGTTTTGCATAAAATTTTCCTTATATTAAAAAGTGAATGATATTGTGTTTGAATAAAGCTAATTAATTACAAGAACACTCAAAGAAAAGCAAGTTATTTTGGTGAAAAAAGAAGGAAATTCGATGATAGAATAGTTTTTATTTAATAAAAAAGGATTTTTGTTTATTTTTTAACAAAATTTTAATATTTGTGATGTGAAAAATTATGATGAAAAAATGAGTAAGTAACAAAAAAGGCGTACCTTTAGATACGCCTTTTTCAGCAAGTTATACCAAATTATTTGATAATTTTAGCAACAACACCCGCACCTACTGTACGACCACCTTCACGAATCGCAAAGCGTAAACCTTCATCCATCGCAATTGGGTGAATCAAGCTTACAGTCATCTTGATGTTATCACCTGGCATTACCATCTCTACGCCTTCTGGTAATTCAATTGTACCTGTCACGTCAGTTGTACGGAAATAGAACTGTGGACGGTAACCTTTGAAGAATGGAGTGTGACGACCACCTTCTTCTTTTGATAATACGTAAACTTCTGATTCGAAGTCTGTGTGTGGTGTGATTGAACCTGGTTTAGCAAGTACTTGACCACGTTCGATTTCTTCACGTTTAGTACCACGTAATAACGCACCTACGTTTTCACCCGCACGACCTTCGTCTAATAATTTACGGAACATCTCAACACCTGTTACAGTTGTTTTTGTTGTTTCTTTAATACCAACAATTTCAACCTCTTCACCAGTACGGATAATACCACGCTCTACACGACCAGTTACTACTGTACCACGACCAGAAATTGAGAATACGTCTTCGATTGGTAATAAGAATGGCTTGTCAATCGCACGCTCTGGCTCTGGGATATAAGAATCTAAGTGACCTGCTAACTCAAGAATTTTTTCTTCCCACTCTGGTACGCCGTTTAATGCTTGTAACGCTGAACCACGTACGATTGGTGTATCATCACCCGGGAAATCATATTGAGAAAGAAGCTCACGCACTTCCATTTCAACTAATTCTAATAATTCTTCATCATCTACCATGTCACATTTGTTTAAGAATACGATGATGTAAGGTACACCTACTTGGCGACCTAAAAGGATGTGCTCACGAGTTTGTGGCATTGGACCATCTGTTGCTGCTACTACTAAGATAGCGCCGTCCATTTGTGCCGCACCAGTGATCATATTTTTCACATAGTCTGCGTGTCCTGGACAGTCAACGTGTGCATAGTGACGAGTTTCTGTATCATACTCAACGTGTGAAGTGTTGATGGTGATACCACGTGCTTTTTCTTCTGGTGCATTATCGATTTGGTCGAATGCACGAGCAGCACCACCGTAGTGTTTTGCTAATACAGTTGTAATTGCTGCTGTTAAAGTTGTTTTACCATGGTCAACGTGGCCGATTGTACCCACGTTTACGTGCGGTTTTGTACGTTCAAATTTTTCTTTAGACATTGAGAGTCCCTCTAAACAAACACGGTTATGGATGGTTCAATATACCACATTAACCAAAATTAATAATTTATTGTTAATAAAGGACAGATAGGAAGTTTAAGACTGGTGCTGATAGGCGGATTTGAACCGCCGACCTCACCCTTACCAAGGGTGCGCTCTACCAACTGAGCTATATCAGCGTTTGGAGCGGGCAGCGGGAATCGAACCCGCATCATCAGCTTGGAAGGCTGAGGTAATAGCCATTATACGATGCCCGCAGTCCTAAATTCATCTGACCCATCAGAACGATTCATTTAAAAATGGTGGAGGGAGAAGGATTCGAACCTTCGAAGGCTGAGCCGGCAGATTTACAGTCTGCTCCCTTTGGCCGCTCGGGAATCCCTCCGCGTTAAATGAGCACTTGCTGAGAAGAATGGTGCCGACTACCGGAATCGAACTGGTGACCTACTGATTACAAGTCAGTTGCTCTACCTACTGAGCTAAGTCGGCATCTCGTAAGCAAGTGAGGCGTATTATAGGGAAATTTTTACCGCTGACAAGTGTTTTTTTGAAAAAAATGATTTTTTTTATTTATTCGTTTAATTATCAAACAAAAAGGCTGTTTTTTATCATAAAATTAGCACTTTTCTAAAAAAATTATGCGATTTTATCATTTTATAGGGTATATTTTATATTCAATTAACTGTCATTTACATAAGTTAAACGTATTGTGGAACAAACAAATTCAACTTTTTTAGCTAATCAACTTACACCTTTTTTATCTTTTAACCGCCAACAATGGGCAGAATTGAGAAAGTCGGTACCTCTAACCCTTACGGAGCAGGATCTCAAACCGCTACTTGGTATTAATGAAGAGCTTTCTTTAGATGAAGTGCGTACCATTTATTTACCATTAGTGCGTTTAATCAATTATTACATTGAAGAACATATTCAGCGTCAGCAAGTGATGAACCGCTTTTTAGGTGTAAATCCAGACAAAGTACCTTACATTATCAGTATTGCTGGTAGTGTTGCTGTTGGAAAAAGTACTTCAGCACGTATTTTGCAATCTTTACTATCACAATGGCCTGAAGTGCGAAAAGTAGATTTAATTACGACTGACGGTTTCTTATATCCTTTAGAGAAGTTACAAAAAGAGAATTTATTGCACAAAAAAGGCTTTCCTGTTTCTTATGATACATTGCGTTTAGTGCGTTTTTTAGCTGACATTAAATCGGGCAAACCAAATGTGAAGGCTCCAGTTTACTCACATTTAATTTACGATATTGTGCCAGATCAATTTGATGTCGTTGAACAGCCAGATATTTTGATTTTAGAAGGTTTGAATGTATTACAAACAGGCGACCGCTCAACGCAAACCTTCGTATCTGACTTTGTGGACTTTTCTATTTATGTGGATGCTGACGAAAATTTATTAAAAAAATGGTATATCAACCGTTTTTTAAAATTCCGTCAAAGTGCATTTAGTGATCCCGATTCCTATTTCAAACACTATGCGAGCTTGTCTGAAGAAGAGGCTGTGAGTACCGCAAGCCGTATTTGGGATGATATTAATGGCTTAAATTTACGCGAAAATATTTTACCGACTAGAGAACGGGCGAATTTAATCTTAACGAAAGGGGCAAATCACGCTGTAGAATTAGTGAAGTTGCGTAAATAATCTTCTTTTAGTAAAAATTAACAAAAAACACACCGCACTTTGAGGTTGAAGCTAAAGTGCGGTTTATTTTCTAGAAAATTATAAAATGAAGCGACTAAGATCTTCGTTTTCTACAACATCGCCTAATGCTTCAATCACATAAGCATCATCGATAGTGACAATTTGTCCGTTCATTTCACTTGCGTTAAAGGAAATTTTATCCATTAAACGCTCCATGACAGTATGTAAACGACGTGCACCGATATTTTCCGTTTTTTCATTCACACGGAATGCAGCCTCCGCAATTTTCTTAATCGCTCCTTCAGTAAACGCAATGTTGACACCTTCAGTTGCCATTAACGCTTTATACTGCTCCGTCAATGATGCATTTGGCTCAGTTAAAATTCGTTCAAAATCCACCGCACTTAAGGCTGATAATTCCACTCGAATTGGCAAACGACCTTGTAATTCAGGAATTAAATCTGACGGACGTGCCACTTGGAATGCCCCAGAAGCAATAAACAAAATATGATCGGTTTTCACCATACCATGTTTGGTGCTCACTGTTGTGCCTTCCACTAATGGAAGTAAGTCACGTTGTACACCTTCACGTGATACATCGGCACCGCTGTATTCACCTTTTTTACAGATTTTGTCGATCTCATCAATGAATACAATCCCGTTTTGCTCGACAGCATCAATCGCTTTTTGTTTAAGCTCTTCTGGATTAATCAGTTTCGCTGCTTCATCATCAATCAAGGTTTTTAACGCATCTTTGATTTTCATTTTGCGTTTTTTGGTTTGCCCACTTGAAAGATTTTGGAACATTGACTGCAATTGGTTCGTCATTTCTTCCATACCCGGCGGTGCCATGATCTCGACACCCATTGACACACCTGCGACATCAACTTCGATTTCTTTATCGTCTAACTGACCTTCGCGCAATTTTTTACGGAAGACTTGGCGGGTGCTGCTATTGTTATCAGAGGCTTCAACTTGTCCCCATTGATTTTTTGCTGGCGGTAATAAGGCATCTAAAATACGATCTTCAGCAGCTTCTTCTGCACGGAAACGATTCTTTTCGATTTCAGTTTGACGCACTAACTTCATTGCACTGTCCGTCAAATCACGAACAATTGAGTCCACTTCTTTACCCACATAGCCCACTTCGGTAAATTTTGTCGCTTCTACTTTAATAAAAGGAGCATTGGCGAGTTTTGCTAAGCGGCGTGCAATCTCGGTTTTACCTACACCTGTCGGACCAATCATTAATATATTTTTTGGGGTTACTTCATGACGAAGTGGTTCTTGTAATTGCATTCTTCTCCAACGATTTCTTAATGCAATCGCTACCGCTCTTTTCGCATCTGCTTGACCAATAATGTGTTGGTCTAATTCAGAAACAATTTCTCTAGGGGTCATTTCAGACATTTTTACTCCTATGACCTAATTATTAGGTAATTCTTCAATAGTAAAATTGGTGTTGGTGTAAACACAAATATCACCCGCAATTTTTAACGATTTTTCCACGATTTCACGGGCAGACAGATCAGTATTCTCCACTAATGCACGAGCTGCAGATAACGCAAAATTACCGCCTGAGCCAATCGCCAAAATCTGATCTGCTTCTGGCTGTACCACATCACCAATCCCTGTGATAATTAAACTTTCTTTCTCATCAGCCACAATCAACATCGCTTCAAGTTTGCGTAAAGCACGGTCGGTACGCCAATCTTTCGCTAATTCCACCGCACTTTTTAACAAATGCCCTTGATGCATTTCCAACTTACGCTCAAATAATTCAAATAATGTAAAGGCATCAGCCGTGCCCCCCGCAAAGCCGGCTAACACTTTGCCGTTGTATAAACGGCGAACTTTACGGGCATTGCCTTTCATCACGGTATTGCCTAATGAAACCTGACCATCACCGCCGACCACAACTTGACCATTACGGCGAACACTTACAATCGTTGTCATTTCGTATCCTTTGTTATTGCAAAATCATAAGGCTCTATATGGCGATGAAATGGGAAAGTTCAAGGGAAAAGAGAAAGAAAAGCCGTTTATTTGACTAAACGGCTTAATTTTTAACAACTTGTCTCTTGGCATCTTTTTTCACTTCTCTGAAGCTGTTTTAAGATAATGTCTTTGATCTGCTGTGCTTTAAACTGGGTTTCAAATTTTACCTTCAACTGCCCACTCAAGCTTTGAAACCAATGCTCGGCGTGTTGAATTTTTTGCAGTTCACTGCTACGCAAATCCTCTTGGTCTTCCACTCCCTTACTTTCCACCACTAAATTCAGGGTTTCGCCTTGATCGGTTTTAACGATATAGGCAAAGTCAGGAGAATAGGTTTCACCGCCTGCGACAGGAATTTTAATGGAATTTTTTGGAATTTTAGTGAAAACCGTCACTTCTGGGATGTGTGTGTCTGTGATGTTTTGTCGCTCAAGATCGCTGTCAAAAAACAGACTGTCAAACAGAAAGCTATCTAGTGGTGTCGCATTATCACTTTGCACACCTAAATCTACTGAATTTACTTCTGCCAAGGGTTTGCCTTGTGCATCGGTAAATTTCGTGGGATGAACCCGTCCTCCCACTTTTGTGTATCCCACCTGAAATTCACTAAAGGAGTGATGTAATAAATAACGATTAAACCCCTTGCAAATTGTCGCAATGGTGTATTCATTCATAAACCGCTCAATTGGGATTTCATCACGTAGTTGGTGAAAAGCACTGTGCAAGGTTGTCATTTGAATAAAAGACTTTTGAGCCAATTTTTCCAAAAAATCACGATAATTCATCGTAACAATCGCTTCAACGTTATCATCAACAAGGCTAGACTGCTCTGTCGCCACCAATTGATGATTAATTACCTTAATTTGGCTCACTTTCGTTTTAATCCCTGTTTGGGTAAGACGACTTTTATTTTCTTGTAAATAAGCCAATAACAATTGCAGGCACTGTTCCTCATTAAGTTGATATTGCAAAATCGCTTTTTGATTGATGGTTTCCCATAAGGCTTTGAGTTCGTCATATTTGCCGACACGCATTTTGACTTTGCTGCGATCCTTGCCTGATTGGGTAATTTTGCCATTTTTTAATTTTTCAGCCGTGTTGAAAGCATTTGGATAGCGTTGTTTCGCTTGATTAAAACCATCACCAATGAAATTGTCATCATCATCGGTTAAATCAGACAAGGCATTGCGAATGGATTTTTTCGTTTCGTTCGGATAACAGGCTTGAATTTGCTGGAATAATTCATCATTCAACGCCGTAAACACTTGTTCTTTCACCGCACTTTGATTGATTTCATCGGTCAGTTTTTTCACAAAATCTGTTTCACTGCTATCCACAAAATAATTCAGCATAAAATTGCCGTCTTTTACTCGTGCCATAAATTCATTCACTGGCAAACGCAAACCACGCCCCACTTCTTGCAATTTACTGGTTTCACTGCCGCTGGAACGCAATTTACAAATGCCAAACACATTCGGGTTATCCCAACCTTCTCGCAATGTCCATTTAGAAAAAATAAAACGGCGTGGGTTAGCTAAAGACAAAAGAGTTTCTTTGTCGTGTAAAATCTCGCTAATTTCTTGGGCGATTTTCTCATCATCGGAAGAATTATCTTTCGAAAAATAGCCTCCGTGGGTGGCAGAAATATCTGTTAATACCGTTTTCAAAGAATGATAAAAAGCAGAATCAGGTTCCGCCGTTTGTAATGCTTTTTCTGCTTCTTCTTTCACACAAATTTCAAAACGCCGTTTTAAGCTGCCAGCCAGTTTATCGCCTTCACGATAACCCGCAATATCATCAATAAAAAACAAGGTTAAGGGTTTAATTTTATCAGGGCGATTTAATAGCACTTTTTCATTTTTAAAATGCTCACGCACCGCCTCTCGCAACATTTTATCGAACACAGGATTGGCATACGAATAGGGATTGAAACTGTCGCCTTTTTTCAATTCTAATCCGTTGCTTAACACGGCGGTGGATTTGTTCAATTTATCCAAATACAGATCGTGAATATGAGAATGGACTTTTTCCAAACTCTCGCCCACATTTAACACAAAAGGCGTTTTGCTTCCCGATAGCTCAAATGTAGCGGATTTGCCATCACTTTCCACAAATCGCACCTTGGCTTTTTCATCGCCTTGCACTTCTTGAACAAAGGCTTTCACCCCTTTCACCAAATCTTGATTAAAGGCATCAATGGCTGTGAGACGATAAATCAAATTACGAAATCTATCGTCAAATGTCGCCCCATAACGCAACACAAACTGCGGAGCCAATGCCATTAAACTTTGCCAAGTTTTATTATCATCTTTAAAACGGTGCGGTTCATCAATAATCAAAATCGGTTTTACGGAGGCAATGGCTTCAAAGGGTTTGTGGTATAAATCTTTGAGTAACACACTGCCATCATTGCCCGTATCTTCCCCTTTCATCGTTTTGCTGTTGATCATCCCCATATTGAGCAACAACACGTGGATTTTCTTGGCATTATCAGCTTGCACAAAACGCACAATTTCCGTGGGCATTGACTGATTTTTACTGCCTTTTTTACTTTTTTGGCTCTGCACCACATACAACTCAATTTCTGCATCGCCGTATTCGCCTTCAAAATCCAAACGGAAATGTTTTTTCAACGCCTCACTTTTTAAAAATTGCTCCGTGCCTGCTTTAATGGATAAGGTCGGCACTGCAATCACAAATTTATACACGCCCAATTGTTTGTGCATTTCAAACATCGTTTGGGTGTAGGTGTAAGTTTTGCCTGTGCCCGTTTCCATCGCAATATCCAACACATTGCTCCCATCGGCAAGGGCGGTTTCAATGCCATTTTGATGTTGAAGTTGGCGGATATTTTCTACCCAAGCTGAAACGGAAATAGTGGGATTTTCCCCCCGTTCATTCTTTTTTGGCACACAATAATTAAATGTACTCAACACCGCTTGCACCGCTGCCATTTGATGCGGCAAGCCTTTTTCATAATGAAAACCTGCCATATCAATACCTCACCAATAACGCAATATTGAGTTTTTTGCGGTTTGTGTAGCTATCAAGGGCTTGTTTGAGCTCTTTTTGTTTGGCACTTTCCACATTGGCTCCAAACAACACAATGCGTTCAGGTAAAAATGCCTTGTCCTTATCCAATTTTTCAATCAAGGCTTTAATGGCAAGGCTGTCAAATCCTGCTTGAATAAAATACAGGGTGTGACCACACAAATTGGCAAGATAATCGCCCAATTTCACCGCTTGCACGGAATCGGTTAAAGCATTGCCATCAAACACACGCCAAGTGGTGAGCAAGGTGTGATACTGTTCTTCACTTAAATTGGCATTTAGGCTATCTGGCAATGCCATTTGTGGGCTGAGATTTTCATCCTCTTGAGCAAGACGGAAATTAGGCACCATTTCAAAAATTTTACAGCCTAAATCCCCTTGATAATCGGGAAAATCTTGTTGAATTTTGACCGCACTTTTTTCAATACGGGCTTTGGTGATGTCAAAAATGGTTTGGTAACCTGCTTTATAGGCTTCTTTTTTAGGGGGTTCATCAAGCTGAACTAAAATAAATTTACGATTTCCATCAAATTTATTAGCATTAAATACAGCATGGGCGGTTGTACCTGAACCTGCAAAAAAATCTAAAACAATATCCTTATTATTTGCACTGGTTGATAGTTTTAATAATTTTTCAATTAACATTATACCCTTAGGGTCGTTAAAAATTCCTTTTCCTAATAAATCTGCTAATTCTTCATTGTTTCCGTGTGAATGACCAACATCTTCATAACTCCAAACAGTTCCACAGGTAATACCATCTCGCACTTCACTTAAATAAGTTTTTTTATCAACTCCCCCATTTTTATTAAAATACAAAGCTCCTTCATCATATAATTCTTGTAGTTTTGCTTTTGAGTATCTAGGATAACGCCCTGTCGGGGCAGTCCATTCAATGCCGTTGGGAAAAACAATTGTGTAAATACCGCTATCTGTTCCACTTCTTGCATGAATTGGTGTAGCTTTCCAAGCACCTTTAGGGTCATTATCTCTATTTTTATAATCCTTATTTTGCTTTGCGGTTCTTTCTAATAAATTTAATGAAAAATTAGCCTTATCTTTCGCGTAGCAAAAAATATGTTCATGTTGATATGAGACATCTGTATCATTTGATACTGTATATTTATTGTTCCAAATAAACCCAGCAACAAAATTCTCCTCCCCAAACACTTCATCACACAACAATTTCAACTGTGCTTGTTCATTATCATCAATGGAAATAAAAATCACGCCGTCTTCTTTTAATAATTCACGAGCAATATACAAACGTGGATACATAAACGTTAGCCACGCACTGTGGGAATTGGATTTTTTTGCGGTAAAATCCAATACTCGCTTGGCTTCATCAATCGGCATATTGGCAAGTTTGGCAAGCTGTTCAGGGGTAAATTTACGGTCGTCTTGATACACAAAGCCGTCTGAGCCTGTGTTATAAGGCGGATCGATATAAATCATTTTAACCTTGTTGGCATAGGCATTTTTTAAGTGCTTCAACACCTCTAAATTATCGCCTTTAATCAGCAAGTTTTGGCTGTGTTGGTTTTGCGGTTGACTGTTGTGTGGCTGATCTTCGTTTAATAAGGTGGTCGGGTTGCAATCTCGTAAATAGCGAGCATAGGATTTCCCCAACCAATTGAGCGAATATGCCTCACGGCTCACATCCACGCCTGCGGACGGCATCAACTCCGCCATTTTTTCAGGCAAAAATGCCCCGTTTTTATCAAAGCATTGGGGAAAGAGTTGTTTGAGTAAGGTAATGGATGGGTTTTCTGTTTGTTCAGAAAATAAATGTTGAATTGGGAGCGTCATAGTTGCACTCCCAACACATTTAGAAAATAATTATTGCGTTGCGTTGCGTTGCGTTGCGTTGCGTTGCGTTGCGTTGCGTTGCGTTGCGTTGCGTTGCGTTGCGTTGCGTTGCGTTTATTCATTGTTCAGATTTCCTTTAAAATTTGTCAAGTCATCAATGATATTTAGTCGAAAAATATCCCGCACAAAAACGCAATAAACACCATTGCCCCGAAGTAGTTGTTGTTTAAAAAGGCTTTAAAGCAGGATTCTCGTTCTCGGTCTTTGATGAGTTTGCATTGGTAAACGAAAAATAAGGTGGCGATAAATAGCACAGCAAAATAACTGATGTGCAGTTGTGAAAGGTAGCCAATGGTGCCTAAAAAACACAGGGTGATGATTTGTAATAATGAGATAATTTTATTGTCATATTGGGCAAATAAAATGGCGGTGGATTTGACGCCAATGCGTAAATCATCATCGCGATCGACCATTGCATATTGAGTATCGTAGGCTACTGTCCACGCTAAATTGGCTAAAAATAAGAGCCAACATTCCAGCGGTAATGCTTCGATTGATGCACCATAAGCCATTGGAATGGACCAACCAAATGCCATACCTAAAAATAGTTGAGGTAAATGGGTGTAGCGTTTCATGAACGGATAAATAAAGGCTAAAAAGGCTGCAATAAATGACAATGCAATGGCATAAGTATTGAGAAATAGTACTAAAATAAACGAGCAAAAAATTAGGATTGCAAATAGCCATTTGGCCTCTTTCGGGGCTGCTGCTCCAGTGGCTAAAGGACGTTGAGAAGTACGTTTTACTGAACCATCAATATGGCGATCAGCATAATCATTAATGACGCAACCCGCCGCACGCATAACAATGACACCTAAAACAAAAATGGTTAACACCGCCAAATTAGGAATACCTTTCACAGATAAAAATAATGCCCAAAGTGTAGGCCAAAGTAATAGCAATGTCCCAATCGGCTTATCAAATCGCATTAACTGTGCATAAGCAATCCATTTTTGTTTAGAAATTGGCATAATTCTCATAATTTAGTTAAAAGTGCGGTTATTTTACTTCAAATTTTGCAAAATTTCCTTACAAAATCATAAGAGCGTTTAGTCTACTGAATGTTTATTTTCTTGTATTTTTCTGATAAATCAAATCACTAAATCACAAATCTGTGACTCGTCTCACTGCACTTTCTTATTAAAATCCGTAAACTCAATTAGACATTCGTATGAAAGAGGAGAACTGTATGTTTAAACAACTTCAACAAATTGGTAAAGCTTTTATGTTGCCAATCGCTATTTTGCCTGCAGCGGGTTTGTTGCTAGGTATTGGTGGTGCATTGTCAAATAAAGCGACTGTTCAAGCATATCCAGTTTTGGATACACCTGTATTACAAGGCATTTTCCAAATTATGTCTGCTGCTGGGAGCGTTGTGTTTGCTAATTTAGCTTTATTACTTTGTATTGGTTTAGGGATTGGTTTAGCTAAACGTGATAAAGGTGTCGCTGCACTTGCGGCGGTTGTCGGTTATTTAATTATGACAGGCACTATTAGTGCATTAATTTCCATTTTTTCACCTGAAGTGAAAGGTATTGATACTGGTGTGATTGGTTCATTAGTGATGGGGCTATTAACGGTTAAATTACATAATCGTTATCATAATATTCAACTACCGCAAATTTTAGGTTTTTTTGGAGGCTCTCGTTTTGTACCGATTGTCACCGCATTTGTGGCGATTTTTGTCGGTGCAGTATTCTTCCTAATTTGGCCAACATTCCAAGGTTGGTTAGTTTCCGCGGGTGAAGGCATTGCTTCAATGGGTGCTATTGGCACATTTTTCTATGGTTTCTTGATGCGTTTAAGTGGTGCAGTGGGCTTACATCACATGATTTATCCGCTTTTCTGGTACACAGAACTTGGTGGAACGGAGCTCGTTAATGGTGAAACTATTGTTGGTGCGCAAAAAATCTTTTTTGCACAATTAGCCGATCCAAATCACCAAGGCCTATTTACTGAAGGAACTCGCTTCTTTGCGGGTCGTTTTGACACAATGATGTTTGGCTTACCTGCTGCGTGTTTAGCAATGTATCACTGTGCACCAAAAGTACGCCGTGGCTTGGTAGGCGGTCTATTTTTAGGTGCTGCACTAACTTCATTTATTACCGGCATTACAGAACCAATTGAGTTTATGTTCTTGTTCGTTGCACCTTGGCTTTATGTGTTCCACGCATTTTTAGATGGTGTATCTTTCTATATTGCTGATATTTTGAATGTGTCTATCGGAAACACTTTCTCAGGTGGCTTCATCGATTTCTTATTATTTGGTATTTTGCAAGGTAATGAAAATACTAACTGGATTCGAGTTGTGATTGTTGGGGTGTTTTGGGCTATGTTGTACTATTTTGCCTTCCGATTCTTAATTACCAAATTTAATGTGATGACCCCAGGTAGAGCTGAAGAACAAGAGGAAGTGACTGAGTCAACGAATACTTCGTTAACTGAAAATGCTCATCACATCATTGAAGCATTAGGTAGTGCGAAAAACATCGAGCACGTTGATGCTTGTATTACTCGTTTGAGAGTGAATGTGAAAGATGTGAAAGTGGTTAACAAAGCACGTTTAAAAGCATTGGGTGCAGTAGATGTTCTAGATGTAGGTGGAGGTATTCAAGCTATTTTTGGTGCGAAAGCAGTACTTTATAAAAGTGAAGTGAATCAAATCCTAGGAAAAGAAGATTAAATTATTATTTCTAGAATTATCAAATACCCCATTAAAAATGGGGTATTTTTTATGAAAAATGAGTGACTGGTTAAAAAACTTATAATACAAACTATTATCATTTATAATAACATATTGATTTATATCATATTTATTTTATTTTTATTGCTTTCAGGGAAGTAAGTTTGATCTACCTCATAATGGTTATCTTTTTTTAGTTGTTAAATAGAAAAATATTTTACTTCTATTTATATGACATAACTACTGGGGGAGGCGTTATGGATAAATCAATTGTCAATCCAGTATTGACGAGAAGATCTTTGCTTCAAAAAACCTCTATTGGTGCAGCAGTCGCTGCAGCCAATATTTCTTTACCATTCAAAGCGGTTGCTGTGGAAAAAAGTGCGGTCAATTCTTCAGAAGAAAAAGTGGTGTGGAGTGCCTGTACTGTAAACTGTGGCAGCCGTTGCCCACTGCGTATGCACGTCAAAGATAACAAAATTATCTATGTAGAAACTGACAATACAGGAACAGAAACTTATAACTTTGATCATCAAGTACGTGCTTGTTTGCGTGGTCGTTCAATGCGTCGTCGTGTTTACAATCCAGATCGTTTGAAATACCCAATGAAACGCGTGGGTAAACGTGGTGAAGGTAAATTTAAACGCATTACTTGGGATGAAGCGTTAAACGAAATTGCTGCATCTCTACGCAAAAATATTGAGAAGTACGGTAATGAATCAATCTATCTCAATTACGGTACGGGTACACTTGGTGGCACAATGACAAAATCTTGGCCTCCAGGTTCAACAATGATTGCTCGTTTTATGAATTGCCTAGGTGGTTACTTGAACCATTATGGCGATTATAGTACTGCACAAATTGCTGTGGGATTAGATTATACCTATGGTGGTGGTTGGGCTCTTGGTAATGGGCTTGCTGATATTGAAAACACAAAACTGATAGTGTTATTTGGTAATAACCCTGCGGAAACACGTATGAGTGGTGGTGGTTTAACTTATTGTATTGAACAAGCTCGTCAAAAATCTAATGCCAAAATGATTGTCATTGATCCCCGCTACACAGATACTGCTGCGGGTCGTGAAGATGAATGGATACCAATTCGACCAGGCACGGATGCAGCATTAGTGTCCGCATTGGCATATGTGATGATCACGGAGAGCTTAGTCGATCAGCCATTCTTAGATAAATATTGTATTGGTTATGATGAAAAAACTTTGCCAGCCGATGCACCAAAAAATGGACATTATAAAGCTTATATTTTAGGTCAAGGCGATGACGGTATTGCAAAAACGCCAGAATGGGCAGCGCAAATTACAGGAATTCCAGAAGCCAGAATTATTAAATTAGCGCGTGAAATTGCTGGGGCTAAACCAGCATATATTTCACAAGGTTGGGGACCACAGCGTCGTAGTAATGGGGAGTTGATTTCTCGTGCGATTGCCATGTTACCTATTTTGACAGGTAACGTGGGGATTAGTGGTGGCAACACCGGGGCAAGAGAAAGTACTTATAAAGTCCCGTTTGTGCGTATGCCAACACTGACAAACCCAGTGAAAGCCAGTATTCCGATGTTCTTATGGACGGATGCCATTTTCCGTGCACATGAAATGACAGCATTAACAGACGGGATTAGGGGAGTGGATAAACTTACTGCACCAATCAAAGTGATTTGGAACTATGCAAGTAACTGTTTGATTAACCAACATTCTGATATTAACCGTACACATAAAATTTTACAGAATGAAGATCAATGCGAGTTAATTATCACCATTGATAACCATATGACTTCAACAGCGAAATACAGTGATATTTTATTGCCAGATTGTACAGCATCAGAGCAAATGGATTTTTGTATGGATGCTTTTGTTGCCAATATGAACTATGTGATTTTTGCTGATCAAGTCATTCCGCCAGCGTTTGAATGTCGCAATATTTACGACATGTTGACCGCACTTTCTGAAAAAATGGGTATTAAAGAGCAATTTACTGAAGGGCGCACTCAAGAAGAATGGTTACGCCATATTTATCAGCTATCGCGTGAGAAACTACCTGAATTGCCAACATTTGAAGAGTTTAGACAACAAGGCATCTTCAAGAAAGTGGACCCGAACGGTTTCTATGTCGCGTATAAATCTTTCCGAGAAAATCCAGAGAACAATCCATTACCTACGCCTTCCGGCAAAATTGAGATTTATTCCTCCCGTTTGGCTGAAATTGCGAAAACGTGGAAATTGGAAAAAGATGAAGTGATTGATCCACTCCCAATTCACGCTGATAGCTTTGAGCATTATGGTGATAAATTAATGGAGAAATATCCGTTACAAATGACAGGATTCCATTACAAAGCTCGTACCCATTCTACTTATGGCAATGTGGATGTTATCAAAGCAGCGAATCCACAGGAGGTTTGGATTAATCCAATTGATGCACATACTCGTGGCATTCAAAATGGCGATATGATTCGCATATTCAATGATCGTGGCGAAGTACAAATTCACGCCAAAGTGACTCCGCGTATTATTCCTGGTGTGGTTGCTTTAAGTGAGGGGGCTTGGTATGCACCAGATAGCAAGGGGGTTGATCATTCAGGTTGTGTCAATGTATTAACTACACAACGCCCTTCACCTTTAGCGAAAGGTAATCCACAACATTCTAATTTAGTTCAAGTTGAAAGAGTCTAAGGAGTGAGTTATGGAACAATATGGTTTTTATTTTGATTCAGAACGCTGTACAGGCTGTAAAACTTGCGAATTAGCCTGTAAGGATTATAAAGATCTCGGCACTGATGTGAATTACCGCCGTATTTATGAATACTGTGGTGGGGATTGGCAGCAAGATACAAAAGGTTGTTGGAATCAAAATGTCTTTAGTTATTATATGTCGATTTCTTGTAACCACTGCGATAATCCAGCGTGTGTAACGGTCTGTCCAACAGGGGCAATGCATAAAAATGCAGATGGCTTTGTGATTGTGAACGAAGATATTTGTATCGGTTGCCGTTATTGCCATATGGCGTGTCCTTATGATGCACCACAATATGATGTAGTAAAAGGTCATATGACAAAATGTGATGGTTGCTATTCTCGAGTAAAAGAAGGACAAAAACCAATCTGTGTAGATGCTTGCCCATTGCGCGCATTAGATTTTGCACCAATTGTTGAATTAAGAGAAAAATACGGAGAACAAGCTTCCATTGCACCATTACCACCAGCAGATTTAACTGCACCGAATTTAGTGGTAAAAACCAATAAACACTCACGCCCGAGTGGCGATACTAGCGGTTTCTTAGCAAACCCAAGAGAGGTGTAAGATGAACGGATTACACGAATTACCTTTAGTGATTTTTACGGTATTAGCGCAATCTGTTGTAGGCGCATTTTTACTGTTCTCAATGGTGTTATTTACTACACAAGATAAGTTTTATCGGGCTTATGTACACAAAGCGATGTTTATTTTATTGGCGATGTTAGGCGTGGGCTTTATTGCTTCTCTGGCACATTTAGGTTCGCCATTCCGTGCATTTAATTCATTAAATCGCGTAGGTGAATCAATGCTGAGTAATGAAATTGCCAGTGGAGCATTATTCTTCGCAATCGTGGGCTTATATTGGCTATTGTCTGTGTTCGATAAATTACCCAAAGTTTTTGGCAGTTTATTATTAGTGCTTGCTTCAGCAGTTGGCTTATTGTTTATGTATATGATGAATATGGTTTACCATATTTCAACTGTACCAACGTGGGACTCTCACTTCACTACTTGGGGGTTCTACCTCACTGTGATTTTATCGGGCTTTACACTTGGTTATGCATTGTTGCATACGGAACGCCCAGGTGGCAACTCAGTTTCTTGGGTGCCAACGGTGGTATCAATCGCTGCATTAGTTGCGGCCGTTGTGTCAATGTGTCAAGGTTTTGCATTAGGCGATATAGTGACTTCTGTGCAAAAAGCGACCGCACTTGTACCTGATTTTGCAACGTTAACTGCACTACGTTTTACTTTAATTGGTTTAGCGGTTGTATGCCTATTCTATGCGGTACATAAACCAAGCTCAATCGTGACAAAGATTTTTGCTGTGTTATGTATTTTGGTGGGAGAGATGATTGGCCGTACCCTATTTTATGGCTTACATATGACTGCAGGCATGGCAATTGGAGCATAAAAATACACCCTAATGTTAGGGGTAAACTCCGGTTTGCCCCTTTTTATCGCTAAATGCTGTAAGGAATTGCTAGTTATAATGAACCTCAAAAGAGATAATTCACAAAATCAACGAGATGAGCGCTATTATGAAGCTTATTTAAACTATCATAAGGTGTCTCGTCGTGGATTATTGCGTGGATTATTAGGTGGTACAGAACGTGCGATTAAACAAGAAAAACGCCTAAAAAACCGACCGCCCTTTGCTGCTAAAGAAAGTCTGTTTATGGATATTTGTAATGGCTGTGGTGATTGTAGCAACGCTTGCCCTTATGGTCTAATCCGATTAGACAATGGCAAGCCAGTATTAGAAATTGATTTTTCTGCTTGTGATTTTTGTGCCAAATGCGCACAAGTTTGCCCAACTCACGCTTTACATATTGCATTTCCAGCAGACACAGAACTACGTCCTGTTTTTGGCTCAAACTGTTTATCTAAAAAAGGACAGTCTTGTACCGAATGTCAGCAAAAATGCCCTCAAAATGCAATTTCTATCCAACAAAATAATCTTTCAATTAGTCAATATTGTAACGGCTGTGGTGAATGTAAAATTAGCTGTTTTGTGAATGCCATTATGCTAGAGCCTGCTTATGAACGCTAAGTGCTTTCTCATTTAAAGCTTGAAATAGAATATATTTTTATCAAGCTATGGAGGTTCGTATATTCCCTTGTTAAAATGCCCAATCTTGGTTATTTTTTAATGTGATATTGTATGAAATCTGCTGTTGAATTTTTTAATCTTTTTCTTGTATCTACTCATTTTTATATCTTGGCAAAAATGGCTATGGCGATGTTGCTAGGTGGTATTATTGGTTTTGAGCGTGAGTTGAAACGTAAGCCCGTTGGGGTAAAAACTTGCGTGATTATTGCAGTGACGACTTGTGTATTGACCATTGTCTCCATTCAAGCAGCTGAGCATTATGCGCAAGTGTCTGAAAATATTCGTACTGATCCAATGCGTTTGGCTGCACAAGTCATCAGTGGGATTGGTTTCTTAGGTGCGGGCGTGATTTTACGTAAAAGTAATGATGCTATTTCAGGTTTAACTACTGCAGCGATTATTTGGGCAGCCGCAGGGATTGGTATTGCAAGCGGTGCAGGCTTCTTCTTTGATGCGATTATTGCGACAATGATGATTTTGGTTGCTGTGCGTTTAAGCCCAATTGTGCAGAGTCTAGTTCGCCGTAAAAATAATATCCGTAAAACGAAAATTACAATTCAACTCAATACGCCTAATGCTATTGGCAAAATCACGGATATTCTGATTAGTAATAACTACCGTGTCGATAGTTTAAACGTGAAAGATCTACCGAATACTGACGATGTACGCTTAAACGTTCGTTGTCTAATCACCGATAAAATGATGTTACAAAATTTGTATTTATTACTAAAAAATGAACCTGAAGTGGTGAGTGTGGATTTAGAAGGGTAGCTTTTCCTACTCAAATAGAAAATTGACGTTTTTTGACCGCACTTAATTGCCCATCTCATTCATCAAAAAAGTAGAGCGGTATTTTGGGGTTATTTTTACAAAAGGGTTATTTATGAAAGCACTTTTACAACAACTTGAACAACGAATTTTAGATAATGTAAAACAAGAAGTCGTTCCAGCGCTTGGTTGTACCGAACCTATTTCCCTCGCTCTTGCTTCTGCAGTCGCACGCACTTATTTAGGAAAAGCACCAGAGCGGATTGAGGCGAAAGTATCTGCAAATTTAATGAAAAATGGAATGGGGGTGACTGTACCGGGTACGGGGACAGTTGGCCTACCAATGGCTGCTGCGATTGGGGCGCTTGGCGGTGATGCGGAAGGTGGTTTGGAAGTATTGAGAAAGATTACAGCCGAACAAGTGGCACAGGCTAAACAAATGTTAGTCAATAATGCAGTGAATGTTGGCATTGCACAATGTGATCAGTTGTTATACTCCGAAGCGAATCTTTATGCGGAAGGCGATTGGGTGCGTGTGTGTATTGAAGAACATCACACTAATATTGTGCATATAGAGAAAAATGGCGAAGTGATTTTTCATAAAAATAGCCAAAGTGCGGTCGAAAATACGCAAGATTTTTTCAACTATCTTAACAGTGAAGATATTTTCAATTTTGCAATGGAAGTGGATCTTGAAAAGATTGAATTTATTTCACAAGCTGCTGAACTGAACACTGCACTATCTGAAGAAGGTTTACGTAATGACTACGGCTTACATATTGGGCGTACATTACAGAAGCAAATTAGTCGTGGCTTAATTAGTGATGACTTGCTAAGTCGTATCACAATTGCGACAACGGCTGCTTCAGATGCACGTATGGGGGGGGCAAATTTACCTGCAATGAGTAATTCTGGCTCGGGTAATCAAGGTATTACTGCAACAATGCCGACTGTGGTGGTGGCTCGTCATATTAATGCAAGCCACGAACAATTAGTGCGTGCTTTATTCTTATCACACTTAATGGCGATTTATATTCACAGTAAATTACCAAAACTGTCCGCGCTTTGTGCGGTAAGTACTGCTGCGATGGGGAGTTGTGCGGGTGTCGCATGGTTGCTCACGGGTAAATTTAGCACTATTAGTATGGCTTTAAGTAGTATGATTGGCGATATCAGTGGTTTAATTTGTGATGGTGCAGCGAATAGCTGTGCAATGAAAGTTTCCACCAGTGTGAATTCAAGCTATAAGTCGATTCTAATGGCAATGGATGATTCTTATGTAACAGGTAATGAAGGGATAGTGGAACATAATATTGATCGTTCTATTAAGAATTTATGTGATTTAGCTTCACGCAGTATGCAATATACGGATCGTCAAGTGATCGAAATTATGGTGGCAAAACCAAAAGGCTAAAAGTGCGGTCATTTTTACGCAATTTTTAGTAAAATACGCATAAAAAATCAGCACATTAATAAAATTAATGTGCTGATTCATTTTTATCTAACGCTTAGATTAAAGAATTTCTTTTGCTTTCGCTACGACATTTTCTACGGTGAAGCCGAATAGTTTGAATAATTGATCAGCAGGTGCTGATTCACCAAAGCTATTCATACCCACTACACGACCATTAAAGCCAACGTATTTGTACCAGAAATCAGCGATACCTGCTTCGATAGCAACACGTTTAGTCACATTGCTAGGTAAGACACTTTCACGATATGCTGCATCTTGTTTGTCGAACACATTGGTGCTTGGCATAGAAACTACGCGGACTTTCACGCCTTCTGCATCTAACACATCTGCTGCTTTCATTGCTAATTCTACTTCAGAACCCGTTGCGATTAAGATTAAATCCGGACAGTCACCTTTTTCACAGCATTGACGTAATACATACCCACCACGTGCTACATTTGCTAATTGTTCAGAAGTGCGGTCCATTTGTGCTAAGTTCTGACGAGTAAAGATCAATGCACTTGGGCCATCTTTACGCTCTACTGCAGCTTTCCAAGCGACAGCTGATTCTACTTGATCGCAAGGACGCCAAGTTTCAAGATTTGGAATTAAACGTAATGCTGCAGTTTGCTCAACAGGTTGGTGTGTTGGACCGTCCTCACCAAGACCAATAGAGTCGTGGGTGTAAACGAATAATGAACGCTGTTTCATTAATGCAGCCATACGTACTGCATTGTGTGCATATTCCATAAACATTAAGAACGTTGCACCGTAAGGAATGAAACCACCGTGTAATGCAATACCATTCATAATTGCAGACATACCGAATTCACGTACACCGTAATTGATATAGTTACCATCAGCGTTTTCAACGGCACGAATTGGTTTTGAACCCGACCATAATGTTAAGTTTGAGCTTGCTAAGTCAGCTGAACCACCTAAGAATTCAGGTAATAATTTTGCGTAAGCTTCGATTGCATTTTGTGATGCTTTACGGCTTGCAATGCTTGCTGGGTTAGCTTGTAATTTTTCGATGAATGCTTGCGATTCTGCAGCCCAATTTGCTGGCAATTCAGCGTTTACTCGACGAGTGAACTCTGCTGCTAATTCAGGATATGCTTTTGCATAAGCAGCAAATTTCTCACTCCACGCTTTTTCTGCTTTATCGCCTTTTGCTTTTGCATCCCATTCAGCATAGATATCTGCTGGAATTTCAAACGGTGCGTGCTCCCAATTTAATGCTTGACGAGTTAATGCGATTTCATCATCACCTAATGGTGCACCGTGAGAATCGTGTGAATTTGATTTGTTTGGTGAGCCGAAACCAATGATAGTTTTACAAATAATTAAAGTCGGTTTTTCTTTTTCTGCTTGTGCTTTTTTCACTGCATCAATGATTTGTTCAGAGTTGTGACCATCAATTGCAGGAATGACATGCCAGCCATAAGATTCGAAGCGTTTTTGGGTATCATCAGTAAACCATCCATCAACATGACCATCAATAGAGATGTTATTGTCATCGTAAAATGCGATTAATTTACCTAAACCTAACGTCCCAGCTAATGAACAAGCTTCGTGTGAGATCCCCTCCATTAAGCAACCGTCGCCTAAGAATACGTAAGTATAGTGGTCAACAATGTCGTGACCTGGACGGTTAAATTGATGTGCAAAAGTTTTCTCTGCGATCGCAAAACCCACGGCATTAGTAATCCCTTGTCCTAAAGGTCCGGTTGTGGTTTCGACACCAGGTGCATAACCATATTCAGGGTGGCCTGGTGTTTTAGAATGCAACTGACGGAATTGTTTTAAATCATCAATAGACAAATCATAGCCAGTTAAATGCAGTAAGCTATAAATTAACATTGAGCCATGGCCATTCGACAGTATGAAGCGGTCGCGATCGAACCATTTTGGATTAGTTGGATTGTGTTTTAAGAAGTCACGCCATAATACTTCCGCAATATCTGCCATTCCCATTGGTGCACCAGGGTGACCTGATTTTGCTTTTTGTACGGCATCCATACTTAAAAAACGGATAGCATTTGCAAGTTCTTTACGAGTTGCCATAATGATTTACTCCTCATTGAATTAAGACTTAAATTTGAACAATATTTTACTCTATTTTAGTGGTAAAGGATAATGAATTTATATGCTTTCTTGGTATCTAAGATTCATTTCTTTTTCTTATTAAACACTCTATACTGTAACCCATAAATTGTATTTCACACAGGAAAAAAGATGGATTATCAAGTTATTGCTTTTGATCTTGACGGCACTTTGTTAAACAGTAAAGGACAGATTCTTACCTCTAGTAAAGCTGCAATTCAACGCTGTATTAATAAAGGCTTCAAGGTGGTTTTAGTCACTGGTCGACACCATACCGCAGCCTATCCTTATTATCATGAATTAAATTTAACCACTCCGATGATCTGCTGCAATGGTACTTATGTTTATCAACCTCAAACAGATAGTGTATTGTCGGCAAATCCGTTATCTTTTGAACAAGCTCGCACCATTATTCAATTAGCTGAAAAATACGGAATGCATTTGTTAATGTATTCGCGCAATGAGATGAATTACTCTTCATTAAATGAGCATATGCGCAAATTTTCTAAATGGGTTGAAAGTTGCCCTGAAGCAATTCGACCTAAAATCCGTGAAGTATCCGATTTTAATGGACTGTTAAAGGATGGAGAAATCATCTGGAAGTTTGTGATTAGCCATCCTGATCGTGATTTAATGCAAGCAACAGTGAATGCCTTACCAAGCTCAGAATTTAGCTGTGAATGGTCTTGGTTTGACCGTGCAGACATTGCAAACCGTGGCAATACTAAAGGTACTCGATTATTAGAGTTACTAAATTCTTGGCGAATTGACCCACAAGCAGTAGTTGCTTTTGGCGATAATCACAATGATATTTCAATGCTCAGTGCTGTTGGTTTGGGGATCGCAATGGGTAACGCTGAAACAGAAGTAAAAGAATGTGCAAAATTAGTCACTCTTAGCAATGATGAAGAAGGTATTGCTTCCGTTTTGGCTTCTATTCTGATTAAATCAACCTATGAATAAGTGCTAACGTTCATGCATTAGCACTTATTTTTTATTTACTGCCCATAATACGCATTCTTACCGTGTTTACGTAAGTAATGTTTATCTAATAGTTCTTGTTGCATAGATTGTAGATTTGGGCGAAGTTGGCGAGTGAATAAATTCATATAACCAATTTCTTCCAATACGACAGCGTTATGTACCGCATTGTCAGCATCAGTACCCCAAGCAAAAGGACCATGAGAGTGAACAAGGACAGCAGGCACATCTTTCGGGTCGATGCCCCGTTCACGGAAGGTTTCTACAATTACTTTGCCCGTTTCAAGCTCGTATTCCCCTTGAATTTCAGCAGGTGTCATTTTACGCGTGCAAGGAATAGAACCGTAGAAATAATCTGCGTGGGTAGTGCCCGCAGCGATTAAATCTTCCCCCGCTTGTGCCCAGTGGTGGCGTGGCGAGAGTGAGTATGCACAATCCCGCCAATAGTAGGGAATTGACGATATAGCTCTAAGTGTGTTGCGGTATCCGAAGAAGGTTTTTTCGTTCCCCATACACGATTGCCGTGTAAATCTACAATCACGATATCTTCAGCGGTCATTACATCATATTCCACCCCCGACGGCTTGATTGCCACAAGTCCGCTTTCACGGTCAATCGCACTAACATTCCCCCAAGTAAAGGTGACTAAATGGTGTTTTGGTAATTCTAGGTTGGCCTTTAAAACTTTCTCACGTAATTCTTTTAACATACAAATCCCCCTTCTTGCATTTTTTGTTCAATCCAACGGCGTGCCTTGATAATTTCTGCAATTGGCTCTTCGGCTTTTTCAGTCCACATTTCAATTAAGAAGGCACCGCGGTAATTTAGTTCTGCCAATGTTTTAAAACATTGCACGAAATCCACACATCCCTCACCAAAGGGAACATCACGGAATTGCCCTTTACAAGTTTCAGTGACTTTATAAGTGTCTTTCAAATGAATAGCGGAGATTTTATCTATGCCCAGTTTTAATTCTTCTACGACATTATCATTCCACGCTGAAAGATTGCCTAAATCAGGATAGACAGTAAACCAAGGGGATTTAATAATATCATCCCATTTTTTCCAACGGCTAATGGAGCTCATAAACTGGGTATCCATAATTTCTACTGCGATGGTGACTTGATGACTTGCTGCGAGCTCAACAGCCCATTCTAAACCTTGTTGGAAACGTTGAATAGTGCCTTCATCTTGCTCTTCGTAATAGACATCGTAGCCTGCTAATTGGATGGTACGGATACCTAAATCTACGGCGAGCTGAATCGCTTTTTGCATAATCTCATAGGCTTTTTGACGAGTGGCTTCATCACGGCTACCAAATGGGAAGCGGCGATGGCCAGATAAACACATAGATGGAATGGTCACGCCGGTATTTATCATGGCTTTGACCAGATTGATACGTTCTTTTTTGCTCCAATCTAAGCGTGCCAAGCGTTCATCGGTTTCATCAATAGAAATCTCGACAAAATCAAAGCCACAGGCTTTGGCGATAGAGAGTCTGTCTTGCCAGCTGATATTCTTCGGCAAGGCTTTTTCATAAATACCTAGTTTATGTTTTCTCACGATATACTCCGTCTTTATCTTTAAATCTTGAGGTCAAAACTTTTTTATTTTTGACCGCACTTCTTTGTGTTTTTATTTGCGTACTTTAAAGCATTGCTTTCAGAGCGTCTGTTAGCTGTTGATAGCGTTGATATTTATGTTGGTAAGCCTCGAAATGGTCTGGATTTGGCTGAATACTCAACATTGATTGTTTTTCGAAAACATTTGCTTGCTCGCCTAAACCTTGCATTGCCATTAATGCAGCACCTAAACAACCCGTCTCCTCAATTTGTGGTACTTCTAAAGTCATTCCTGTGAAGTCTGCCAGCATTTGTAGCCAAATTTTCGATTTAGTCGGTCCACCAGTCACACGTAGATACGTTGCTTGCGGAAAACGTTGTTTCATTCGGTTGAGGTGATACATCAAACTGAATAGCACACCCTCATAAATAGCTTGCAGTAAATGTGCTTGCGTATGATGTGATTGAATACCATAGAAGCCAGCTTGCATTCCTAAACCTGCATTAGAGCCATATAAAAATGGTACGAATAAAACGGAGCTTTTCGCAGGTGCTAACTCACTCACAGCTTGGTTAATATATTGGTAGTCTAATTGCCATTGTTTAACGAACCATTCGAGATTACCCGCGGAGGTTGGGCTAGCTTCGTGAATAATAAACTTGTCAGATTGTGCATAGCGACCATATACAAAAGGCAAGGTTTGTTGATTGTCGATATTTGTTGTAACACCACTGACTACAGACCATGTGCCTAGGACTGCATTGAGTTTGGTTTCATCATCAAGGTTGGCACAAAGTGCGGTCGAAACGACATCAAAAAGTCCACCAACTACAACCGTACCTTCTGCTAATCCTGTTAGTTTGGCCGCTTCAGGTGTAACATGACCTGCAATTTTATTAGCAGCAATCACTGGTGGAAGTTTATCGATAATGCCCGTTAATCCTAATAAATCTGCAAGTTCAGGATCGTATTGTCCTGCTTCCATATTGTATAAGTTGGATTCAGAAATATTGGTTTCTTCACAGAATAACTCACCGGTTAGACAGAAACGTAAATAGTCATGAGACATTAAGACTGAACTAATATTTTGATAACGTTCAGGTTCATTTTCTTTAATCCAACGCAAAATAGAAACGGGGTGACCAGTCCACAATGTTTGGCGTGTGATTGGATATAGCTTTTCTGGAATGCCTTCTTTTTGCCATTGTTTCACAATGTGTAAAGCCCGTTGGTCGGAAGATAATATTGCTCGTCCAAGTGGTTGATTTTGCTTATCTAACAAGAATGCGCCTTTGCCTTGGGCGGAAATACCTACTCCTTTAATTCGTTTGGGGTCAATTTGGCTATGTGCAATTGTTTTTCGAATCACCGTTGCACATACTTGCCAAAGTTCGTTCATATCACGTTCGGCATAGCCCGCTTGTTCGCTAATCATTTGTACATTCTCACGGACACAACCAAACATTTTCCCTGAAGTATCAAATAGGGCAGCCTTGATAAAGGTGCCTCCACAATCTATGCCTAAGTAATAATTCACAATTTCCCCTTATTTGAATGTTAAACGATACAGACTATTCGTTGCTGTAATAAACAATGTTTTTTGGTCTGATCCAAAAGTACAGTTAGATGTGGTTTTATCGAGTAAAACACGTCCTAATAATGTGCCATCTATTAATAAAATCAGTAGACCTGTTTCGCAGCTACAATAAATCACATTATTTTTATCAATACAGAAACCATCAGGAATGCCCGGTGTAATTTCCGCAATGGTTTTGCGGTTATGCAGTTGTTTACCCTCCACATCAAACACAACGAGATGATGCAAACCAGCTGTTTTAAATTCCACTGAAGACATATCTGCAACTACTAACTGCCTTTCATCGGCCGAAAATGCCAAACCATTCGGGCGCATTACGTGGAAAGTTGCGATATTGATTTCATCTGTTTTTGGATCGTAGCAATACACATAACAGCCGATGATCTCACTTGGTGATTTCTTCCCCTCTGCATCACTCAAAATTCCGTAAGGCGGATCAGTAAACCAAATCGTGCCGTCTGATTTCACCACGACATCATTCGGTGAATTAAGTTGTTTCCCATCGATCTTATCGACTAACAAACGTACATTATTGTCACGATCGGTAACACTAATGCCTCGGCGACCGTGCTCACAAGTGATAAGATTGCCTTTGGCATCTACCGTATTGCCATTTGCAAATTGCGACGGTTGGCGGAAGACAGCCGTGCCTTGTTGCTCTGTCCAGCGGTACATTGTGTTGCCTTTGACATCACTAAAAATCACCGCTTGTTGTTCGTGTAACCAAGTTGGACCCTCTGCCCAAATTGCCTTATCGAATAATTCTTCTAATGTGGCTTCAGCGCCCACAAGTTGGTAAAAACGAGGGTCATAAACCTCAAGTTTTGCTGATAACATACGCTCTCCTCATCAGGAAAGTGCGGTCGTTTTTATCTCAATTTTCATTGAGATACCACGACCGCAACGAGTCACTATTTCACATTCCAAATTGCTTTGTATGCGTCTTTATAGCCGTTTTGTGGGTCATAAAGGTTTTTATCACCGCCGTCATATGCCACGTTATCTTTAATCACTAAGTGTGCTGGAGTGATGTAGCCAGATGGTTTCTCTTTAGAGAATGCACGGTTTAATTCATCGACAAGCTGCCAACCGTGTAAGTTGAGTGGCTCAGGCACGGTGGCAAATTGGTGGCTGTTTGTGCGAATACGTTGGTAAGCAGTCACAGAGCCATCGCCCGCAGAAATGTTGTATGGCATTTCACCTTTGTTAGCAGAACGTAATGATGGCGCCATAAAGTCAAAATAAAGGTCGTTGATTGCTAAAGTATATTGCAAATCATCGCCATATTTTTGTAACAAGCTGAAGGTTAAGCTCGGCATGCGGCTTGAAGTATCTGCAAGTGGGGTATCGATAAATTCTAACACTTTGCACTCTTTACATTTTTCGATCACTTCTTTCATTACATTCGCTTTGCGTAATGCAATTTCATATAAAGAGTCGGTTAAAATCACCACTTTTGCTTTACCGTCTGAATTTGCTACGGCAAGTTGTGCAGAGAGTTTTGCAATTTGGTCAGAATCAGAGGTCACATTGTAGAAAATATTATATTTATCGATTGGACCTGGCTCTGGCGTTGCGTGCCAAGCCACTAATGTAATGCCGTTTTTATTTGCTTTACTAAGAGGAATTTTTGCCACGTTTGGGTTCCAACCTCCTATTACAATCGCATCGGGTTTACGTGCGATCGCTTGGTTTAATGCTGCAAGTTGGTTATTTACAGAGCCTGCGCCGTCCAGCACGTCCATTTTCCAACCTGTTACTGCTGTCGCTTCTTTCATTCCATCGATTACACCTAACACACCACCATTTTTCATATCAGATGCGATGAAAATGATGTTTTTTCCTTGTTGCAATTTAGGACCAGTTGTTGGGCCATCCCAAGTGTTTTGTTGTGCGGTCGCTGCTGCAACAAGTTTTTTTGCTTCATCTACAAATGGGTCATTTGCCATTGCTTGTGTTGCAAAAGTAAGTGTTACTAAAGCAGCAACTGCGCTTAAACTGCGGTGAAAAGAATGTTTCATAAGGTTCTCCTTATAATAGGTGAATTAATGCAACAAAAAGTTATTTTGTTGCTGCTTTCTTTTGTACAGCTTTTTGATTTAATAATCGTTTACGTTGTGCATAACCTGCAATCGTGATTGAAAGTAATAAAGTTGCACCGTTGAATAATGGTTCTACCCAGAAGGCTCCTCCGAACTGCTGGATACCTGAGATACCTATTGCGAGAATAGCAATACCTACTACAGAACCCCAAACGTTAATGCGTCCTGGTTTGATTGTAGTACTACCAAGGAAAGCCCCTACTAACGCAGGAAGTAAATAGTCCATCCCTACGCTTGCTTGGCCGACGCCTTGTTGAGCAGCAATCAATACGCCAGTGAAACCTGTAATTAAGCTTGAAACGATGAAAGGTACAATAGTGTATTTTTTAATGGAAATACCATTTAAGCGAGCAGCCGCAGGGTTACCACCAACAGCATACATACAACGACCTGTTGGAGTATGTTCTGTTACGAGCCACATAACTACTGCAATGATTAAGACATAAAAGGCAGAGATTGGAATGCCGAAGATTTCGGTACTATTAATCGCAATAAAGCCGTCCGGTAAATCCCCAACAATTTGACGACCACCAGAGTGCCATAAAGCCACTGCATAAAGCACAGTACCTGAACCAAGAGTCGCAACAAAACTATCAATATCCGCAAGTGCTACTAAAATGCCGTTTAACAAGCCATAAAGTGCGGCAACAATTAACACAATTATGGTTGCCATTTGCCATGAAAAACCATATTGCACTTGTAATGTGATGGCTAAGATATGCCAGAGCACAATACCGAAACCGACGTTTAAGTCGATTTTACCAACGATCATTGTGGTAGTGGCAGCCAATGCGAGTAAAGCAATTTTAGACTTACTTTCTAAAATCGCATTGAGTGTGAGCATTGAGGCGAAAGAATCTGTTGTCAAAGAGAAAATAATGACAAGGACAAAACATAACCAAAGTAAGCCATATCGAGTGAGCATTTGGGAAAACCACGCCGCAAATCCATCACGAGCAATAGACACAGGGTGCTCTAGTGCGGTTGATTTGATATTTGTTTGAGCCATAATGGTCTCCTATTTAAGTAAATGAAACAGGAAAATTTAATTCATGCTGGATTTTGAATCAGATGCAAGTGCAAGCAAGTTTGCGAATGTCAATTGCTCATTAAACAATTCGCCAGCGATATCACCGCGGTTAAACACTAAAGCGCGATTACAAAGGTGCGCAATTTCTTCAAAATCATTGGAAATTACAATAATTGCCACGCCTTTTCTGAGTGCTTGGTTTAATAAATCATAAATTTCTGACCGGGCACCTACATCAACACCTGCGGTTGGGTCTTCTAAAATCAGCAGTGGCGTATTGAGGTGCATCCAACGCGCCAACACAATTTTTTGTTGGTTACCACCTGATAGTGCACTCACATCAATAAATAAATTTTTGGGGCGAATATCAAAGAGTTGGAACTTGTACCAGCTTTCTGCCCATTCCTCTTTGCGTGCGTAATTTTTCAATGGTGGGTGACCGCTTAATATTGGATTCAAAAACAAGTTCTCTGTGGTAGTCATTGACATGACTAAACTTTCACGGATGCGGTCGCCTGCCACTAATGCAACGCCTTTCTTAATCGCTTCTTGTGGTGAGTTTGCATTATAAGTTTCATTGTTCAACGTAATATGCCCGCTATCTAAGTCACGTAAGCCAAATAAAAGACGACCAATTTCCTCTTGACCTGCGCCACGTAGACCAGCTAATGCAATCATTTCTCCTTGATGTAAGCTGAACGAAACAGGACCAGTATCGCCTACAATCACATCTTTTAGTTGTAGTACTTCAGGTGTGCCTTCTGGTAATGGCTCACGCTGTTTACCACGAGTTTCTTCACCTACAATTGCTTTCACTAATGCTTTTACATCGTAGTTTTTAGTCTGACCCTCGGCGACAGGATAACCATCTCGCATGACTAAAATACGGTCGGCAATGGTAATTACTTCATCTAAGCGATGAGTAACATAAATCATTCCAACACCTTGCTCACGTAAGCGATTGAGCACCACAAATAGATGTTCAACGTCACTAGCTGGCAGTGAGGCAGTGGGTTCATCAAGTACCAAAACTTCGGCATTTACTGCAATGGCACGTGCAATCGCCAATAAGGCTTTTTCTGTTCGGCTTAGATCAAATACTCGCGTTTCTGCGGATAAATGGATACCTACAAAATCGAGGGCATCTTGTGCTTGTTTATTAATTTTTTTCCAATCAATCAATCCAAAACGGCGAGGAAATCCCATTACAAATGCCATATTTTCAGCAATTGTCATCCATTCAATCAGACCTAAGTCCTGATGGATAAACGCAATAGGCTGTTTATTGGAATGGGAAAGGGATTCAGCAGATTGAATTTTTTGATCATGAAAGGTAATTTCACCTTCATCACGTGAATAAATGCCAGCGAGAATTTTGATAAGGGTGGATTTCCCTGCGCCATTTTCACCAAGCAATGCAACAACTTCGCCTCGATGAATGTCAAGGCTGACATCATTTACTGCAGTATGGCTACCAAATCTTTTCACGATATGTTGTAGCCTTAAAATTGGAGATTGTTCGTTTATCACCATATTTCCTCCTTGAGTAATGAGGAGTGTGTAAAAGTGCGGTCGATTTTACAAAAGTTTTGAAATCGACCGCTGAGTTAGCTTATTTTGCTAAGGCATCAATTTGTTTGACAAGATCATCGCCATTTTTTTCAATAAATGCTTTGCGAACTTCACTTTCAATCGCCGCTTTAAATGGCTTGGTATCCACAGTATCGATCACTTCAATGCCTGCTTTTTGCATTTTCTCAATAATGCCTTTCTCATTTTCAAGGTTAAGTTGACGTTGGTAAGCTCCCGCTTCTTTTGCAGCCTCAACAAGTGCTGTTTGTAATTCAGGTGAAAGACCATCAAACTTCGCTTTGTTCATTACTACAATTAATGGAGTATAACCATGGTTGGTTAAACTTAAGTGTTTTTGTACTTCGTATAATTTCGCTGACCACACAATACCTACTGGGTGTTCTTGTGCATCGACTGCACGAGTTTCTAATGCTGTATAAAGCTCAGAAAGTGGCATTGGTACTGGGTTTGCACCTAAAATAGAGAAGGCTTGAATGTACATTGGATTCTGGTTAGTACGTACTTTTAAGCCCTTAATATCATCAGGTGTTTTCACTGGATGCTTAGAATTGGTAAATGAGCGGAAACCGACCTCCCAGAATGCAAGCCCTTTCAATCCTTGTGCTTCAAGCTCTTTTAATAAGCCTTGACCAATTTCACCATCTAATACTGCATAAGCGTGCTCACGGTTTTGGAAAATAAATGGAATATCAATCACGTTTAATTTCGGTACTAAACCAGAGAAGTTAGGTGAACCCGACATTTCTAAATCGATAGTACCGCCACGTACAGCACTAATCATTGTTTGTGCATTACCTAATGTGCTGTCAGGAAAAAGGCTGAGTTTAATTTCACCTTTGGTTTTTTCTTTAAGCAGATCGTTGAATTTTTTCGCCGCTGCATGTTGTGTATCACTACGTGGTGCTTCATAACCAAAACGTAATGTTGTTGACGCACTAGCAGAACCAGCAAACACCGCAATACCAGCTACTAATGCTGCGAGAGTTTTAAGATTGAATAATTTCATAACATTCTCCTATGGAAATTTAAGGTTGTAGCCAGTTGAGTGGCGTTAAGATTAGCTCTGGAAAGAAAATGAAAGCAAAAAGCAGTGCAATCATCATCAATAAATATGGATATATACCTCTAGCTGCTTTATCAAAAGGCAATTGAGAGACCCCTGTAATCACATTGAGTACGTTACCTACAGGTGGTGTAATTAAGCCAATCGATGTATTAAGAATGAATAACACCCCAAAATAAACTGGATCGATACCGGCTTCTTCAATCAATGGCATTAAGACGGGGGTGAGGATTAATACTGTTGGCGTTAAATCCATCACCATTCCAATCACAAATACTGAAATCATAATAACGATCAGTAGTAAGGTTGGTGTGTCAATTAATGGCTCTAACAATTCCGTCATCATTTGTGGCAATTCTGCAATGGTGATTAGCCATCCAGTGACTTGTGCAGCCGCAACTAAGAACATTACTACAGCAGTTGTTTTTGCAGCAGCTAAGATCACGCTATACAGTTGTTTGATTTTTAATTCTTTATATACAAACAGTGACACAAGCAACGCATAGAATGCTGCAACCGCCCCAGCCTCTGTTGGTGTAAACATACCTGAACGGAAACCACCAATGATGATGACAGGTAAGAGTAATGCCCAAATACTGTTTTTAAAGGATATGCACAATTCTGCTTTCGTCGCTTTTGAGAACGTCATGAGATTTAAACGTTTTGCTTGCCACCACCAAAGTGTAGCAAGTGCAATCCCCATTAAAATCCCTGGTGCGATACCTGCTAAAAACAGTTTGGTAATAGAAACTCCACTTGCGACACCAAAGATAATGAATGGAATAGATGGTGGAATAATTGGCGCAATAATTCCTGCTGTACCGATCAAACCTGCTGAGCGATCCAATGGATAACCTGTGGTTTTCATCATTGGTAGCAACATTGCTGCAACTGCGGCAGTATCTGCTACTGCAGAGCCAGATAAGCTCGCCATGATCATTGCAGCAAGAATGGCAACAAAGCCTAATCCCCCACGTTTATGACCAACTAATTTCATTGGTAGGTCAATAATACGTTTAGATAAGCCTCCTTCATTCATAATTTCACCGGCAAGAATGAAGAATGGAATTGCCATTAGGGAGAAACTGTCTGCACCGCTCACAATTTGTTGTGCCAAGATTTGTGCATCGAACAAATCTAAATGCAACATCAATGCGACACCACAGAGTAGTAATGCAAAGGCAACTGGAATACCCAATAAAATCGCGCCTAAAAGGACAGAAAGAAAAATGATAACGGTCATTTGTTCTCTCCTCTGATAAGCATATTGGCATTAGAAAACAAGCGGACAGCAAGTAATATTGCAATGGCAATCCCTGCAATGAAACTCGCTAAATAAGTGATACCTGTCGGAATTTCTGAAATTGGCGATAAGTTATTTAAGTTTAATTGGAATTGTGTCCAACTTCCGATAATCAATAAATAACAACACAATAACATTAATCCATCAGTAATTAGATAGAGGAATTTTTGTTGATATTTTGAAAGGTTCGCCGTAAATATAGTGACGTTGACGTGGCGATTTTCACTGAACGCTAAAATCGCCCCAAGAAATGTCAACCACACAAATAGATAGCGTGACACTTCCTCGGTGATATTAATACTACTATTAAAGCCATAACGTAAAACCACGTTAAGAAATACTAAACAGGACATTGTGGATAAAATAATCACAACGAATCCTTCTAATAGCTTAGTAATGAATTTGCTGAGAGAGCTCATCCTTACACTCCTAATTCACCAACTTCAATTTTGACCACAACTTTGCGAATTTTGGTTGATTGCCCATCAAGGCATGCTGGGCGGTGAATATCACTTGGGAAAAAGACAGCAAAGTTTCCAGGGCGCATAATCAGTTCGACTTCGTTTTCCATATTCTGATAAAACAAAATATCGCGATCTGCATCGTAGTCTTTGGCGATTTTGTTTGTGCCTAAATCAGGCGTTACGCCAATTCGCTCAAACCCCGCGTGTAAATATTGCACATCAATATAACGGCGATGTACTTCAGGTAAAATTGTCGTTTTTTCCTGAGTTTCGAGATCTAATACTTGCGCATAGATATGCTCGCCAACGATTGGATAACGCCCAGCCTCTAATTGATCAAAGTCTGTTCTGGCAAGGAAATCCAGCGCAATATTGATTGCGTCTGGATATTGTTTCTTATCGACTTGAGAAATATGACCGAAGAACATATCGCCTCCTTATAGGGATTTAATTTTTTCCCAAACAGATTCATCAACGGGAATGCCATTGGCTTTGTTTTCAGCACGAATTGCGGTAAATTCGTGGCCTGGTAAACGGATTGCAACATCAGGATCCGCGCGTTCTGCTGTTCTTACATAATCCATAATTTTATTGAGTTTTTCGTCTTTGGTTTTACCATCAATTAAACGATCTACTTCAATCGCAATGAAGATTTGTGAGACGCAGTATTCATCATCTTTTTCTTCAGTCACTTCTGCTACAGATAACCCATTAGACAGCAATGTTGCGATCATATCTAACACGATAGATAAGCCAGAACCTTTCCAAAAGCCCATTGGTAGTAAGCGGCGGTTTTTCTCAACGGTACCAGGATCACGAGTTAAATTGCCTTCATCATCAAAACCAGCATCCACAAAGGTTTGGCGACCGGCTAAGCGATGCACTTCTAACATGCCATAAGAGTACATTGAGCAAGACATATCCACCATTGTGATTGGTGTCGTTGGTACTGCAATAATTAATGGGTTAGTTCCGATACGGCATTCTTTTGCGCCCCAAGGTGGCATTACTGCAATCGAGTTTGTCCAGCAGATACCGATATACCCTTTTTCAGCAGCTTGCCAACCATAGCCACCGCCTCGCATCCAGTGGTTTGCATTTTTTAGTGCAACAACACCGATACCAAATTGGTCTGCAATTTCCATTGCACGATCCATCATTTTTTTTGCAGTTAAGTTACCAATAGCTTGATGGGCATCCCATTGTTCAATGGCCCCTAGAGAAAGCACTTTCGTTGGCTCAGCTTCAGGCACGATATCGCCTTTTTCCAGTTGTGAGATAAAGCGTGGGAAGCGGTTTACTCCGTGTGAGTAAACGCCGGATTCTGTGGTATCCGCAAACATTGCTGCACATTCTTCAGCAATATCCTCACGTACATTTCGAGCAAGTAATACGCGTTTGAATTCTTGTTTTAGTGTTTCGTAACTGACTTTCATATTATCCTCACAAACTTGTTTGTTTCACATATTGAAATTGCGTTTTAAAAATTATAAGCTGAATAAAATTTGTTCGCAAACAAAATGGAAAGATAAAAATCTTTAAAAATCAATTGGATAAAAGTTTTTATTATTTTTGTGATCAACTTCTCATTTTTATTTTGAGAAGATCTCTTTAGAATAAGCGCACTTAAAGTGAGCGATTTGGGATACAAGAATGACAAACGAAGAGCAAAATAAAAAAGCGGGTGGCAATCAAAGTTTAGTCAAAGGGCTGTTACTTATTGATATTTTAAGTAATTTCCCAAATGGCTGCCCACTAGCAAAATTGGCAGAGTTATCAAATTTAAATAAAAGTACAACCCATCGAATGTTACAAACGCTACAAGCTTGCGGTTACGTTAAACCTGCAAATACTGTTGGCGCATATCGTTTAACGATGAAATGTTTAATGATTGGGCAAAAAACGTTAAGCTCACTGAATATTTTAAATATTACAGCCCCTTATTTAGAGCAGTTAAATTTAGATACGGGGGAAACAGTAAATTTATCAATGCGAGATCATCATCACGCAGTGATGATTTACAAACTCGAGCCAACCACAGGAATGATGAGAACCCGTGCTTATATTGGTCAGCGTTTAGAGCTGTATTGCTCGGCGATGGGTAAAATCTTTATGGCACACGAGAAAAGCCATAGCCTAGACGATTATTGGGAGAAAAATCAGAGCAATATCGAACAGCTAACACCGAAAACAATTGTGACCCAAGAAGCGATGAACATTGAATTGGAAAAAATTCGAGAGATTGGTTATGCAATGGATAATGAAGAAAATGAAAGAGGTGTTACTTGCTTAGCCTGTCCTATCTTTGATATCAATGGCAATGTGGCTTATTCTGTATCTATATCACTCTCGACTGCTCGTTTAAACCAAATTGGTAAAGAAGTATTATTGCATCATCTTAAACTTGCTGCCAATGCTATTTCAAAAGAGCTTGGTGCATAAATAATCTTGATTGAGAAAAATAGAATACCCTCAAAGTGCGGTACATATTGAGGGTATTTTTACTTTTCGAACTATTAATTAATGACCTTTATGACTCGTGCTGTATAAGATTTTGTCAGTATATGCCATTGCTACTGCAGAAATTAAGAAACCGAGATGAAGCAATAATTGCCACATCATCGTTTTTTCATCCATATTTGCTGCATTTACAAAAGTTTGTAACAAGTGAATAGATGAAATGCTGATAATTGACATTGATAATTTCACTTTTAGCACTGAGGCATTTACGTGGCTTAGCCATTCTGGCTCATCAGGGTGATCTTTAGTTCGCAATTTCGATACAAAGATTTCATATCCGCCTACAATCACCATTACCAGTAAGTTAGCGATCATTACTACATCAATTAAATTGAGGACGGCAAGCATAATCATATTGGCATCCATTGTTTGCAAGTTTGTCATCAACTCCCACAAAGATTTCATAAACTTATACGCATATAAGCCTTGAACAATGATCAAACCTAAATAAATAGGCAATTGTAGCCAACGGCTAGCGAAAATTATTTGGCTAATAATATTCGGTGCTTGATATTGTACAGATTTTGATTTGATAGAGGTATTTTGAGCGTGTTGTTCCATTTTGTTTATTGATTATTGCTAATAAAAAAGATCCCAGAAAATTACCTGTTTTTTAAGCAGAATTCAATGGATTTATGAGAAATTTAATTTGTTTGGTTAAGTGCGGTAATTTTTTATGGAAAATTCCTCTCTTATACAAAATAAGCAAGCTTATTATTTTGATAAAAATCATAAAAACTAATCTTTTTATTCTTTTTAATATTAAAAATTAGCTAAAAATTGTACTTGTTTGTATATTTTCTATCATATTGAGCATATAATGAACTAATTTAGGGTGTTTATATGGATTTCTTGGATAGGATAGGAAATTATGGATTATTTAACACTAAGGACTTTTAAAAGAACCCTTTTATCTCTTGCCATTGCCAGTTGTTTATCTCCAATCTCGGCTTTAGCTACAAATAATTATTTAGGCGTAAATACCAATCATCCCTCTGACAGTAATTATCAAGGAAGAGGAGCTACAGGCACAGATGCTATCACCTTAGGTAAAAGTGCGAAAGCCGAAAATGAAGCCAGTATCAGTATTGGACCTTCTGCCCTGACAAAGGGAAGTAATTCCCTCGCCATTGGCCGTTCTGCTAGGGTTGGTAGTTCTTCTAGTTTAGCAATCAATAATAGTGTTGCTATTGGCTACAATTCATCCGTTAATATTAATAATTCAATTGCACTTGGCTATAATTCATCAATTAAGGTCAGTGATGTATTAAGTAATAAACGTTCATATTTTCTCGAAAACCACAGTTCTGATAATTTAAATGATAGTGGTCAAGGTATCGTATCAGTGGGGACCTCAGATGGAAATATTAAACGCCGTATAATAGGCGTTGCAGGTGGGTATAACGATTATGATGCAGCCAACGTAAAACAAGTAAAATCCGCTGTGCGTTATATTTCCATTCAATCAGATAATACAGGTGATCTAAATTACGATGGAAAAGGAGCTACAGGACTAGATGCTATTGCGATAGGTAAACGTGCATCATCAGTTGCACGAGAGGGGCTTAGTTTTGGGGTGGGTGCCAGAACCAATGGGGAGTCTTCTATTGCTATTGGATCTGGTGCTCTCGTTGGAGAGACTACAACAACACATCGCTCAATTGCATTTGGGCAAAATGCAAAGGCAAATCTACAAAACTCACTTGCTCTAGGCTATAACTCAGTTGTGCAAACTGCCGATGTTTTAGCTGCAAATACCCATTCTTATTTTCTCGAAAACCACGGTTCAGACGTATTAAATGATAGTGGTCAAGGTATTGTGTCATTTGGTACTGCCAATGGAAGCATAAAACGCCGGCTAATAGGTGTCGCAGGTGGGTATAACGATTACGATGCAGCCAACGTAAAACAAGTAAAATCTGCTGTGCGTTATATTTCTTTTAAATCTGATAATACCGGTGATGCAAACTACTATCGTAATGGTGCAACAGGTGCAGACTCAATTGCAATTGGTAAAGGTGCATCATCTGCTGGAGGAGAAAGTTTAAGCTTTGGTATAGATGCTCAAGCTAAAGAACAAGGTTCTCTAGCAATTGGTAGAAGTGCTATTTCTCATAAACAATATGGGCTTACATTGGGATATCAAGCAGCAACTCGAGAGGTTGAGGGAGTAGCGCTCGGTCGCGGTGCTGCAACCCATAATCAAAAATCTATTGCACTAGGTTCAGACTCACAAGATCAAAATTATAATCAAAATAGTCGAGGTGCATTTTTAAATCACAATCCAAGTAAGATCAATCAATATACCGAAAATAATGATAAGAATAATGGTGTCCTTTCAATTGGCAATAATAGTTTAAAACGCCGAATCATTCATTTGGCTGCGGGTTCAGATAACACAGATGCAGTTAATGTAGAACAGCTGACTTATGCGACACGTTATTATGGAGTAAATACTCCAGTTGATACCAATAATCCAAACTATCGAGGCAAGGGGGCATCAGGTGAATATGCGATTGCTATTGGTAGTGCCGCTCAGGGTAAAGGTCGTTTTAGTTTAGCAGTGGGTGACAATGCGATTGCAATGGGTGAAAAATCTGTGGCATTAGGTTATGGAGCCCAAGCTAAGCTAAATGGCGGTGTTGCAATAGGCGATTATGCTATAGCAAGTAATGCCAACTCTGTGGCACTGGGACGAAATTCCGTCGATGAAAGCTACAACCAAAATACCCGAGCTATTTTCCTGAATGCGAAAGCAGGGATTGAGAATGATCAAAGTGAGGCGAATGCAGATATCACTAATGGGGTAGTATCAATAGGGCATCATGGGCTCCGCCGTCGTATTGTGCACGTCGCTGGAGGGGCGGGTGACTATGATGCAGCCAATATTAGACAATTGACTTATGCAACCCGTTATTATGGTGTGAATAGTCATGTTGAGCCAAATAATGCGAACTATAGAGGTAAAGGTGCATCGGGTGCAGATGCGATTGCCATAGGGCGGAGCGCAGAGGCGAAAGGCACATCAGCAGTCTCAATTGGTGATGGCGCTATTGTAAGTGCTGAAAAAGGGGTTGCGTTAGGTTATGGCGCCAAAGTGCACAACAATGCGGGGATCGCCATTGGTGATTATGCGATTGCTCACCACAGATACTCGGTATCGTTAGGTTTCCATTCTCAAGATGAAAATTACACGACGAATACTAAAGCACTTTTTTTAAATCCTAATGCTGGTGTTGTGAATAACCACAGTGAAGAAAATGCAGATGTCGCAAATGGTGTTGTTTCGCTTGGTAACGGGAGTTTAAGACGCAGAATCCTACATGTTGCAGGTGGTGCGAATGATTATGAAGCAGCGAATATCAAACAGCTGACTTATGCAACCCGTTATTATGGTGTGAATAGTCATGTTGATACCAATAATCCAAACTATCGAGGTAAAGGCGCATCGGGTACAGATGCGATTGCCATAGGGCGGAGCGCAGAGGCGAAAGGCACATCAGCAGTCTCAATTGGTGATGGCGCTATTGTAAGTGCTGAAAAAGGGGTTGCGTTAGGTTATGGCGCCAAAGTGCACAACAATGCGGGGATCGCCATTGGTGATTATGCGATTGCTCACCACAGATACTCGGTATCGTTAGGTTTCCATTCTCAAGATGAAAATTACACGACGAATACTAAAGCACTTTTTTTAAATCCTAATGCTGGTGTTGTGAATAACCACAGTGAAGAAAATGCAGATGTCGCAAATGGTGTTGTTTCGCTTGGTAACGGGAGTTTAAGACGCAGAATCCTACATGTTGCAGGTGGTGCGAATGATTATGAAGCAGCGAATATCAAACAGCTGACTTATGCAACCCGTTATTATGGTGTGAATAGTCATGTTGATACCAATAATCCAAACTATCGAGGTAAAGGCGCATCGGGTACAGATGCGATTGCCATAGGGCGGAGCGCAGAGGCGAAAGGCACATCAGCAGTCTCAATTGGTGATGGCGCTATTGTAAGTGCTGAAAAAGGGGTTGCGTTAGGTTATGGCGCCAAAGTGCACAACAATGCGGGGATCGCCATTGGTGATTATGCGATTGCTCACCACAGATACTCGGTATCGTTAGGTTTCCATTCTCAAGATGAAAATTACACGACGAATACTAAAGCACTTTTTTTAAATCCTAATGCTGGTGTTGTGAATAACCACAGTGAAGAAAATGCAGATGTCGCAAATGGTGTTGTTTCGCTTGGTAACGGGAGTTTAAGACGCAGAATCCTACATGTTGCAGGCGGTGCGAATGATTATGAAGCAGCGAATATCAAACAGTTGACTTATGCAACCCGTTATTATGGTGTGAATAGTCATGTTGATCCAAATAATGCGAACTATCGAGGCAAGGGTGCATCGGGTGCAGATGCGATTGCCATTGGTAGTATGGCTCAAGCTAAAGCTCGCTTCAGTATCGCTTTTGGTGATTCTGCTATTGCAAATAATGCCGAGACTATTGCAATTGGCCATAGTGCTAGAGTCAGTAGTGATAATGCGCTTGCAATCGGGTCAAATGCAGTGAGTGAAGCTAAAAACTCAATTGCTTTAGGTTTCAATAGTGCTGTTATGACATCTGATCTCACAAATGATGCTGCTTATCTCAGTAATGAATCAGTAAATGATATAGGTAATGGGGTTTTATCTGTGGGTAAACGTGGTCAATTTTATCGCAGAATTGTTGGGGTTGCAGGTGGTACTCACGATAATGATGCAGTGAATGTGAAACAACTCAAAGCAGTACATTTAAAATTCCAAGGCGATGACACTACAAAAGAAAGCAATCAATTACCAAGTATTAAATTTGATAATGAAGATTTAAGCATTGTAGGTGCAGGTTCTGGAGAACAGAAATTTATCACTACAAAAGCATATGGCAATAAAGTTGAAATTGATTTATCAGACAAAGTGAAAGCTTTATTAAAAGGTGATGCTCATAAGCTTGGTTACAAGGTCAATAGTGTTGCAGGACAACCAGTAGATCTATCAACAGGTCTAAATTTTGTAGCTGCGACCGATACTAATCAGGCAACAGATACACCGAAAAAAGGTATCGAACTCAAAGATAAAGCGAACGGGCAAATTGAATTTGGTTTAGATAAAGATACTTATACAAAAATTCAAAATACGGCGAGTAAAGATGATCTTGCAACAAAAGAAAATAAAATTACTCGTGGAAATCTTAATGGTAATGCGGAAATTTCTGTTACAGGTGCAGGTAAGCTAATTGATAGTGATCTGAGTTTGTCTCTTAAAGAAGGTGCTATTGCGGAAAGTAAATTAAATGATGCTCTGAAACAAAAAATTAATTTGCTCGAAACCGTTGAGGGTAGTGGAAGTATTCAAGTAGCTTCTGATCAAACAAATACTACTGGTGGTAAAAAATTTGTTGTGTCATTGAAAGTTGATGAGCTTATCAATGAATTGACTAACGCCAGTGCAGGTTTGAAATTTAAAGGCAATACAGATCCAACAATCAGTAAAACCCTAGGTCAAACTTTGGTGATAAAAGGGGAAACTTCAGAAAATTCAACCGCACTTGAGAGTGCAGCAGATAACTTATTTGTTGTTGCAAATAACGATGAATTAGTGATTAAACTTGCTAAAGCATTGAAAGGCATTCAATCCATTGCTAGCGAAGCGAAAGTTGATGGTAAAGCAGCAACAACAGTTTCGCTCACTGAAAATGGGGTTGAGATTGCAACAACTAAAGCTGGCGAAACTACACCTCATAAAATCATTATTGGTAAAGATGGTAAAATCACTGGTTTAGAAAAAGGTACTGTGAGTGATACTTCTACTGATGCGATCAATGGTGGGCAATTAAATGCACTTTTAGTGAAATTGGGTAAATTCACTATTCAGAATGGTATTGTTACTCTTGAGATTCCAGCACTCACTTCAGTGGCAGACGCTGATAAAAATCCTGCGACGATGAGCGATGCAATCACTGCATTGGACAAAGCATTAGGTAATGTCGCTAATAATATAGGTAAAGCAAGCTTTAGCTATAAGGCAAATGGTGGTAGTGCTTTAACTACTACACTAGATACTGGTTTAAATTTTGTGAATGGCACAAATACCGTTACAACTGTTGCAGAAGATGGTGTGGTTACAGTTGATGTAGCGAAAAGCTTGAAAGGCTTAACGTCTGTGGAAACCGTTGATAACGGCAACAAATCTACTTTGACAGCGCAAGGATTACAAACTGAGGGGAATGGTCATAGTTCTAATTTAACTAACAAGTCTTTAACCTTTAATAATGGTAATAATCAACCTACATTAGTAGTTGATGGTGAAAATCGCCGTATTACAGGTTTAGCACCAATTTTAGAAGGTGCAACAGACGCTGAAAAATTGGCTAACTTGAATAAGTTAAAAGCAGACAAGGCTACAGAGAAATTAAACTCAGCAGCTTCGGTAAGTGATTTAGCTGCTATTGCTTCTGCAATGACTAACCAAGGTCTCAGTTTTGAAGGCGATGATAAGCAAAAAATTGACCGCACTTTAGGATCTACTTTGAAATTAACTGGCGAAGGTGATTTGACAGGTGATACTGCAGCAGGAAACCTGAAAGTCGAAAAAAATGCGACGAACGATGGTTTAGAAATTAAGTTAGCTAAAGATCTTGTAGATCTTTCTTCTGCGGTATTTAAAAAGGACGGTGATCAAACTAAATTAGACGCTTCTGGTGTGACTGTGGGCGATCCAAATTCGCAAGATAATAAGGCTAATGCTCAATTGACGAAACAAGGTCTGACGATCAATGGTAAAGATGGTAAATCTGTCATTGGTATTGGCGGCAAAGATCAAAATGGCGAAACCAAACCAGAAATTGCTTTTGCAAAAGATGATGATGGTAAGGGAACCGGTATAGTTTCAGGTCTTAAAGATCTTGATGATAAGTCAGATGGTTCTTTAGCGGCAAATAAAAACTATGTGGATAAAAAAGTACAAGATATCAATGAGTTAGTAGATAAAGGCTTAACTTTTGGAGCAGATGATAAACAAGGTAAACAGGCATTGGGTTCAACCCTCGAAGTGAAATCTGCTAAAGTAGAAATCAAAAAAGGCGAACAATCTTTTGTTGGTAAAAACTTAACTACCAGTTACACCATTGATAATGCCGGTAATGGCACGATTTCGGTGGCATTGAATGAACGTCCCGAATTTAAAGAAGTCACGTTAAAATCAGACGATAGCAAATCAGCTACGAAAGTCGGCACTATTGGTCTTGAAATTAGTGATGAAAAAGGCGATAAAACCACGTTAGTGCATAATAAGTTACACTTTGCTAATAACAAAGGTGTAGTTGATGGCTTGCAAGATGTTGCAGATGATGCTGATGGTTCAACGGCAATCAACAAAAATTATGTTGATCATATTCAGAACAATGTGCCATTTGAATATGCTGATAGCGAAACTGGCAAAAAACTCGTTTATGTTGATTATGTCAGCGGTGATGGTAAAGCTATCAATGGCTACTATGCAGTAGAAAATGTACGTCCAAATGGTAAGTTAAAACCGGGTGTAGAGCTAGCATCTGCGGTAGATGATGAGAAAGTTGTGCTTCGTCCTGCAAATAATAGAACACGTATTATTAGCAATGTGAAAGCTGGGGAGAAAGACACTGACGCAGTCAATGTGAAACAGTTGAAGGATGTTAAAGCCGAAGGATTGAACTTTGCAGGCAATGATACTGCTAAAGGCGACGAAGTGCATCGCAATCTAGGTCAAACCTTAACAATTAAAGGTGAAGAAAACACGAGTGGTGATAAATTCAATAGTACCACGACTGCGACAGGCAACATTAAAGTTGAAGCAGATAAAACAAACCATACGTTATCTATTAAATTATCAGATAAACTCAAAGGCTTGAAATCTGTTACGACAGAAAGCGATAAAGGTTCAGCTGAAATGACCGGTGAGGGGATAACAATCAAAGATAAACAAGGTGATGTGAAAGTGGCGATTAAGTCAGGTGCGACACCATCGTTGGAGTTTGCGAGAGATAAAGATGGTAATGGCTCTGGTATGATTTCTGGCTTGAAAGCACCAACAAAAGCAGATGATGCGGTGAATAAACGTTATGTTGACCAACTTCAACAAAATCATCAAAAACAGATTATGGCAATTGACAACCGAGTCACTCAACTTGCGAAAGATGTGAATTCGATGAATCGTGATTTACGTGCGGGTATTGCGGGAGCAACGGCGATTGCCAACTTACCACAAGCTTTAAGACAAGGGCAATCAATGGGCTCGATTGCAGTGGGTTCATATCGTGGACAATCTTCTGTAGCCGTAGGGTTAAGCCGAGTATCTGATAATGGCAATATTAGCTTTAAAGCTTCAGGTAGTGCAGATACACAGGGTCATATCAACATCGGTGCTGGTGTAGGTTGGGCTTGGTAAGTTTAATAGTAGAAAAGAAAAATGGCTGAGTGATCTCAGCCATTTTTTATCTGTTTTAGTTAGATGATAAATTACGCCCTTTGGTTTCAGGGGTAAAATATAAGGCAATGACTGAAACAAGCGACATCGCCGCTAAGTAAGCTCCTACGCTAATCAGACCGTAGTTTGCATTGAGTTTGACAGAGAAAATTGTAAATACACTTCCACCTACAATCCCTGCCACAGTGTAAGATAGTGCTGCACCAGAATAACGCACTTCAGTTGGAAATAATTCGGGTAGCATCACAGCCATTGGTCCGAAAGTCAAACCTTGAACAATAAAGCCTAATGCCAAGAATAAGAAAATACTGGTTGGCGTCCCGTCGCCTAAAAAGAGCGGTAACATTAAGCCAAAAATTGCGGTGGCTAGTGTTGACCAAAGTAACAAGTTTTTGCGACCAAATTTTTCTGCGTAGATACCAGATAAAGCAATGGAAATTGCGAAAATCACAGATGTGATCAACAAGTAAGAGGTAAACATATTCGCTGGTAATCCAAGCCCAAGTGCGTGACCTGCTTCGGATACAGTTGGGGCATTTTTCACATAAAGTTGAGCAAACGCCACTAATATGTAAAACAGCACATAGCCTGAGCTAGCGATTAACACGCCTAAGGTAAAAGGACGCAAATGAGTACTGAGTAAGGATTTTACTGGCACAGTTTGTTTTCTGCCTTGTTCTGTCGCCTCTAAGAATACTTGGCTTTCTTCGAGCTTAGCTCGCATATACAGCCCAATAACAACTAACACAATGGAAGATAAAAACGGAATTCGCCAAGCCCATTCTAACATTGCTTGTTGTCCCCAAATTGCACCCACTAAGAAAAATGCGCCGTTAGCAAGCAACAGGCCGATAGGTGCGCCAAGTTGAGGGAAAATACCAAACCAAGAGCGTTTGTCTGTTGGTGCATTTTCTACCGCAACTAATGCAGCCCCTGCCCATTCGCCACCTAATCCAATGCCTTGTCCCACACGACACAAGCAAAGCAAAATGGTCGCCCAAATACCAATATCAGAATAGGTTGGGAGTAAACCAATCAAAATGGTTGAGAAGCCCATTAACAATAAAGAGGCAACTAACATTTTTTTACGCCCAACTTTATCGCCAAAATGTCCAAATAATACTGCACCTACCGGACGTGCGAAAAAGGTCAGTGCAAGAGTAGAAAGTGCGGCAAGATCATTCGACATTGCATCTTCGCTGTTAAAAAATTGGTGGTTAAAAATTAACACCGCGGCCATTGCATAAATATAATTATCAAAATATTCGATTGCAGTGCCGACCATCGTCGCAACAGCAACTTTACGCGGATTATTACGCATTCCCTAGCAACTCCTGAACTGTTTTTGTGATGTTATTTGATTGTGCGATAGCGGAAATGACAGCTACGCCATTAGCACCACGTTGACGTAGCTCTCCTGCACTTTGAGCAGTGACACCACCAATTGCCACGATTGGCTTATCGATCCCATTCTGGCGAATCGTAGAAATGAATTCGACACCTACAACAGGTTTTGGATCTTCTTTTGATTGGGTTGGGAAAATGGGACCCGTGCCGAAATAATCAATAAGCGGGTTAGCTTGTGCGGCAAGCCCTTGATTAAGGGTATTGACGGAGGTGCCAATAAAACATTTGCTATGACAAAGTGCGGCAACATCGGCGACTGCCATATCTGTTTGCCCAACGTGAATACCGTCAGCCCCAATTTCAATCGCCAGTTGCACGTCATCATTCACCACAAAAGGCACATTGTATTGACGACAAAGATCGCGACATTTCATCGCAAGTTCTTTCACTTTTACTGGATCTTGTAAGGACTTTTTACCTTTTTCGCGGAATTGATAACAGGTGATCCCCGCTTTTAATGCCTGTTCTAAAATCCTCAATAGATTTTCAGCAGGATCTCCCCCTGTATTCGGGCAGTCTTGTGTGCCTGCGATAAAATACAGTCGCATTGCTTGTTCAATTTTGTTCATATACATCCTTTCAAAACGTTGTGTTTTTTGACCGCACTTTTGTGCAAATTCGATTTATTTTTCCACTTTGGAATAGGCCCAATGGTTTGTCGGTCCGTGTCCGTGACCAATGTTTAATGGATCACTAATCGCTGCGGTAATAAACGCCTTTGCGGTTTTTACTGCATCAACAATAGAATTACCTTTCGCTAATTCAGCCGCTAGACAAGCTGAGAAGGTACAGCCTGTACCGTGAGTATGTTTCGTCGGGAAACGTGGGCTGTCTAAGAAAAAGGTTTCGGTTGGGGTGAAAATCCAGTCACGACAAACGCTGCTTTGTGAATCTTCAGTGTGACCGCCTTTAATCACGATATTTTTTGCGCCCATTTGCTGTAATAAGGTTGCCGCCTCAAGTGCGGTCTTATCATCCACAATTTTAATGCCTGTTAAGGCTTCTGCCTCAGGTAGGTTTGGTGTAATCACTTCTGCCATTGGCACTAAATGCTGTTTCAACGCATTCACTGCATTTTGTTGTAATAACGGTGCCCCACCTTTTGCAATCATTACGGGGTCTAATACCATTTTGCCAAACTGGTATTTTTTCAGTGCATTCGCCACACATTCGATAATTTCTGCCGTGCCTAACATTCCGATTTTAAATGCCGAAATGTGGAAATCGTCCGCAATAGCTTTCAGCTGTGCTTCAATCGTCGTTAATGGAACCGGGTGAATATCAAACACACCCAACGTGTTTTGTGCAGTAATGGCGGTAATCGCCGAAGTACCAAACACACCACGCATTTGGAAGGTTTTTAAGTCCGCTTGGATACCCGCACCGCCACCGCTATCAGAGCCTGCGATGGTTAAGGCTTGTGCAATATTACTCATAAGATACTCTCGCTAATTGTGAAATTTGTTCTGGGGAAATACTGGCTAATTGATCTAATAAGCCCACATAAAATTGTCCGTGTTGTGTATCGCTTAATTGTTTAGCAGCTAACTCGCCAGCTAAGGCATAAGTCGTACAACCTTCAACCATGGCATCAAAATATTCTTCAGGTTTCGCTACTGCTAAAAACGCACCACAAACTGCACTTAATAAGCAACCTGATGCCGTAATCTTCGGGAATAGTGGTGTGCCGTTGTGAATTTGTACATGGCGTTTGCCATCACTTAAATAGTCCGTTTCACCGCTGATCATCACTACACAGTGATATTTTTCAGCAACAATGCGAGCAATTTCTGCGACATTAGCATTGCCGTTGCCTGCATCCACACCTTTCGCTTTCCAGTCCACATCTGCAATTGTGGCTAACTCGCCGGCATTGCCACGAATTGTGGCAAATTTCACTTCTTTTAATAACGTAGCGACAGTTTGTTTACGGAAACGGGTTGCTCCCACTCCCACGGGATCCAACACAACTGGAATACCCACTTGGTTTGCTGTTTTACCCGCTAACACCATTGCAGCGACTTCTTTCCCCATTAAGGTGCCGATATTAATCACCAATGCATTGCTAATACGTGGCACTTCCTCCATTTCTTCAATCGCAGCAGACATTAACGGCGAAGCCCCAATCGCAAGCAATCCATTGGCAGAGAAGTTTGCAGCCACCACATTGGTAATGTTGTGGATGAGAGGGTTTTGAGATTTGATTTTTTGTAGGTATTTTGGTTTTAACATATTGGTTGTACTTTTGTTTTGTGATGTTTTAGTTTTATCAGTTTAGTTCTATCGGGTTTCGCACGATGTGCGACCTACTTTTTCTTTGCTTGTGCAAAGCAAAGGTAGGCAAAAAGAAAACAGACCCGACTAAGTTGCTTTTCCTCATTTCAAAGCCATTTTCTTAACGGAAAATAAGTTGTCTTCACTTCGCTACGCAACCTTATTTTCCTAAAAATGCCTTTTCCATTCGGGCAACTTACACGGGGCCTCGTTTTATCGAGTTTTTTAATTAAAAGTGCGATGACTTTTAACCGAATTTAAATTGTTCTTTAAAATCAGATTTATTTTCTTTTATTCCCTTATTTTTCGCCGTAGCGGTTGCGTTTACTTTTGAGAACAACTTTCCTTGTTTGAGCTTGCGAAGCAAGTGAGTTTGGAAAGTTAGTTCCAAAAGTTAGCAATAAGCGAAGGGAAAAGAAAAATCAGGGTCGCCTTTCTTTGCTTACTTTCTTTGGCGAAGCAAAGAAAGTAAGAAGCTATTTCACTTCTACCGCATAATCACTCAACGGTTTAACCACTTTCGTTAAGCCATTTTCTTTCAAAAATTCCGCCATTCTTTCATAGCGGTGGCTGTCTAACGCTCTTGGACGTAAGGCTAAACGAGGTAGAGTATCTTTCCACGCTAAACGGTTGAGGTCGTTATCTAATTCTTTTGGTTTGTACGCCACGAATGATTTCCACGCATCGTCAGGGTGGTTCATAGTGTAAATGGTAGCTTGCTCAAGTGCGGTTAAAAATTTGCTAATTTTTTCTTTTGTCATTGATGTTTTGTTTGCCACTAAAATTAACTCATCATATACCGGCACCCCGTTTTCCTCCGGATAGAACGCGCGACCTGGTTGTTTTTCTAATTGCATTTGGTTTAATTCAAAGTTACGGAAACCGCCGACCACAGCGTCCACTTGACCGCTAATCACAGACGGGGAAAGTGACCAGTTGACGTTCACCATTTCCACATCTTTGCTAGTCAAACCTGCGGACTTCAACATGGCTTTTAACAATGAGTCTTCAAAGCCACTCACTGAATAACCAATTTTTTTGCCTTTTAAATCGGCTAGGGTTTTGATGTCACTTTTTTCTAACACAATCAACGTATTTAATGGCGTTGCTACTAAGGTGCCAACACGAGTGAGCGGTAAATCTTCTGCCACTTGGATTTGTAACTGTGGTTGGTAATCAACGGCTAAATCCGCTTTACCTGCCGCCACTAATTTTGGCGGTAGAGAAGGATCGGCAGGCTCAACAATTTCAACCTCTAAGCCATGTTGTTCAAAATAACCTTTTTGTTGTGCCACGATAATGGCTGCGTGATCTGGGTTTACAAACCAATCGAGCAATAAAGTTAATTTTTCTTTGGCAGATACAGAAAGGCTCACGCCCATTGCGAGCGCAACTGTAAGCGTATTTTTCACGATGTTTTGCATGTATTTGTCTCCTTTTTTCTTGTTAGCTTAAATCTAATCCCATTTGCCAAAATGCAGATTCCATACGGGTTGCGGTATTAAAAATCTGTTGTAATTTAGCAAGTTGTGTATCGGTTAAACCTGCACATAACGCATCTAATGCTTCAATTGCATTTTGTGCAGCAGTTTGAAATTCCTCACCTGAATAAGCATCAATCCATGCCTGATACGGGTTGTTTTCGGGGCTTACACCACTTTCTACGATGTGTTTTGCAATCACTGCATAACCAATAGCGCAAGGGGCGATAGCAGTATAAAGCTCAGCTAGACCGCCAGTCATTCCAGCGTCTAACACATAACGTGTGTAAGCCACACAAGCGGCAGATTCTTCAGTGCTGAATAACGTTTTTTCATCAATTCCCCAGTTTCCACAGAATTGAATATGTAATTGAATTTCGTGCAACAATGCACCGATTGCCTCGTGAGCCGTTTTCATTTGGGCAAAATTTTCGGCTTTATAAATACCCAATGACAGTGCACGGTTGTATTGAAACAGGAATAAATAATCTTGCTTTAGATAATGTTGGAAACAGGCTTTCGGCAACGTGCCATTTGCCAGTTGTTGAACAAAGGTGTGATGCACATACTCTTGCCAATATTGCCCTGCATTGTTGATAAGTTGTTGTGTTGTTGACATCGTTGTATTCCTTTTTGATTTTGTTTATTCCTTTTCTTTGTTTCGCCAAAGAAAAGGAACCTAATTCACTAATGATGAAAGTGCGGTTGTTTTTTCAAAAATTGTTAAGCTATTCTTTTGACTGATTATTTTAAAAACCTCACCCAAGGTAGCCATTTGTTCAGTAAATAATCCACGTTGAAATACAAACACAAGCTGATAATCATTAAAACGAATAACGCCGCAAACATTAAATCCACTTGCATTCTAGCGTTAGCGTGGAGCATTAAATAGCCGAGTCCCTGTGATGAACCAACCCACTCGCCGACAATCGCCCCGATAGGTGCTACGGATACTGCAATGCGTAAGCCTGATGCAAAAGAGGGCAATGCAGCGGGTAATCTCACTTTAAATAACATCGGAAGCAGTGATATTTGCATGGTTTTTGCCAGCTCTAACCATTGGTTTGGTGTGTTGCGTAAGCCGTCATAACAAGCAGCGGTAACAGGGAAATAAATAATCAGCACCGTCATTACGATTTTGGAAGCTAACCCATAGCCAAACCACAGCACCAATAACGGTGCGATCGCAAAAACAGGAATGGCTTGCGAAATGACTAATAACGGTAATAAAAATGCGGATAAATGGCGCGATAAACTCAAAAGTAGAGCGGAAATCAGCCCTAATGTGACGCCTAAAAATAGCCCTAGCCCAATTTCTAATAAGGTCACTTGTGCGTGTTCCCACAATAAATCGTAGCGGCTAGCAAGTTGGTCGAAAACTTCGGTAGGTGGTGGCAACATATAGCGTGGAACATCAAAAAAACTGACCGCACTTTGCCATAATCCAAGCAATAATAATGAAAGTAGCGTGACTTTAAGGAGCGTTTTGATTTGCATTATTCCGCCCCTTTCATTAACTGAGTAAGTAAATGCTGCTGCAATTGCCACAAATCATCTTGCACTAATTCACGAGGAGCCGTGCCAGTGGGGGCGATTTTCTCTGAAAGCGTCGCGGGATAATTTTGTAACACATAGATTTCATCACTTAATCGAATCGCCTCTTGCGGATCATGGGTGATTAATAAAACGGTCTTGTGTTTTAGCAACTCACAAGCGAGATTTTGCAATTGCAAACGGGTGACGGCGTCCAATGCCGAAAAAGGTTCATCCATTAAAACAATTTCTGCGTCTTGCATTAATGTACGGGCAAGGGCGACACGCTGTCTTTGTCCACCAGATAAATGATAACAAGCCTTGTGTTGGTGCATATCCATTTTGACCGCAGCTAACAACTGCTGTGCTTGGGTTTGTGTTTCTAACGTTTTTGAATGGGTTAGATGTTGAGCCAATTGAACGTTATCAATGACAGACAACCAAGGATATAACGCATCTTGTTGTGCCATATAGCTGATTTTTTCATTATGCGGAAAACAAATCTCCCCTTGCGCTTTCGCCTCATTCTCAAGCCCTGCAATAGCGCGCAACAATGTGGATTTTCCCACACCAGAAGCACCCAAAATACTTGTCCACTTTCCTTTAGGTAAAGCAAAATCAAACCCTAAGAACAAAGGTTCTTGGTTATAGGTCAATGTGAGTGAACGAATTTCAACTGCATTCATTGTATTAACAATAAATTAATTAGCGTTGAAATAGGAATAAGCGAGATAAGGAAGTTGAAAAAATCAAAGAAAATGAAAGTGTTCGCATAATTAGTTTCCTACGTCAGTATTAGCTGTATCAGGTTCACGGGTATCATCTCAGCTTTACGTTTTACCAACGTAAGGCACCCCGACTAAAGTGCGATAAGACTACCTTACTCTACTAAAAAGAGAAGATATTTGTTAAAGAAATGTGATCTTTGTCACGTTATTAATTTATATTGCGGCTATTTGTTGTCTATTTTTTCTTCAATTTTAACCACTTGCAAGCGTTCTACTTCTACATCATTGTGTAACAGTTCGACGTTTGGCATGACTTTGTTGGCTTTGGCGGAGAGGTCTTTGAAACGTTCAACTTTGCCGACTAAGCCTTGTTGACCAACTAGAGCCGTCACGGTGTTGTTATAGTGCGAACTTACAGTGGAAAGTGTGTTACCGAGCTTGCTAAGACGCTCCGCAACGACGCAAATTTGATTGTAAATTTCTCCAGCACGAGCACTGATTTCTTTTGCTTCTGCATTGCCACGTTCGATACGCCATAAGTTTGCCACTGTGCGTAAAATTGGCATTAAAGTGGTGTGCGACACTAGAATCACATTTTTCTCATAGCCATAATTAAATAGGCTTGGATCCATTTTCATGGCTTCGATATAGGCAGGCTCAACGGCAATAAACATCAGCACAAAATTCGGGCTACGCATTCCAATCAAGTTGCTGTAATCTTTGCGCGACAGATCATCTATGTGATTTTTAATCGCTTTGATATGTTCACGTAGTTTGCTCTGACGCAGTATTTCATCATCAGAATTGACCGCACTTTCATAGGCTACCAACGACATTTTGCTGTCGATAATCAAATGTTTGTTATCTGGTAAATTCAAGATGAAATCAGGGTAATTGTGTTTGCCTTCGCTGTCTTTAAAATGCGCTTGTGCTTCGTAATGTTCGCCTTCAATCAAGCCCGCTAATTGTAACGCACGTTCTAATTGCACCTCACCCCAATTACCTAAGGTTTTCTTTTCACCTTTTAGCGCAGACGCCAGATTATCCGCTTGTTGAGACATATTTAAGCCAATATCCAACACTTTTTTGATTTCCGCTTCTAAACCCGCATTGCCTTTTACTGACTCAGAATGAATTTCATTCACTCGTTTTTGAAAACCCTCAATTTGCTCACGAAATGGCTTGAGCAAACTGTCCAATGCGGTTTGATTGCTTTGGCTAAAGCTACGGCTTTTTTCTTCTAAAATACGGTTGGCGAGATTTTGAAATTCTGTGCTTAGTTGTTGCTTACTTTGCTCAATATTTTGTTGTTGCTCGGCAAAGTTTTTTTCTTTTTCCGCTAGTGTGGTTTTTAGCTCAGTAAATTCTTGTGAAAGTACGGTCAATTTTTCCACTAATTCACGATTCTCTTGCTCTTTGCGATAGAAATTGCTTTGGCTATGTTCAAGTTGTTTTTCTAAACTTTCCGCTTGCGCAGAAGCAATGCCAAAGCGTTCTTTAAGTGCGGTGATTTTTTCTGAAATTTCATTATGACGAGCTTGTTCTTCATCAAGTTCTTTTTGCAAATACCCTAACTTTTCATCACGTTCAATCAAACGCACTTGTAACCCTTCCGCATTAGTTTGATATTTCACCACTGCTTGTTCAAGTTGGCTTTTGGTTTGTTGCAATGCTTCAAATTTGCTTAATAATTGATTGAAATCTTCGATGGTTTTATTGAGATCTTGTTGCAATTCTTGGCTGTCACGTTTACGACGCGCGCTGATAAACAATAAAATGACACAACAAAAAGTCAGAGCACCAATAATCAGCAGGGATTGTGAGGCGGTCAGTTCAAATAGCATAAAGTCTTTCCATAAGTTTAACGAAGGATTAAAGTATAAAGGAAAGTGGCGGATTTATCCTAACAGGTTATAATCTTTTTTATTTATCAGGTTGGCTTATGTCTCATTCCCAATTTTACCTTGCCTCAAGTAGCCCACGTCGTGCACAGATTTTGCAAAATCTCGGCTTTAAATTTGACGTGTTTTGCTGCGATATTGATGAAACGCCGCTAGCGAATGAAAAGGGCGCGGATTATGTATTGCGTATGGCGATTGAGAAAAATCACGCAGCACGCCAAAAGTGGCAACAGGAAAAACTTGCGAAAAATGTACCGCACTTGCCCTTTCTTTCTGCGGATACCTCAGTGATTTTAGATGATAACATTTTAGGCAAGCCAGAAAATGAAACTGATGCAGCACAGATGTTGCGTGCGTTGTCAGGCAGAGCACATCAGGTGATTACGGCGATTTGTGTTGCGAATGATCAGCAAATGAAAACAGCAGTGCAAATCAGCAAAGTACATTTTAAAACCTTAACGGAAAATGAGATTCAAGGCTATATCGCAACAGGCGAACCGATGGATAAAGCAGGTGCTTATGGGATTCAGCAATTAGGCGGTGCGTTTATTGAGCATATTGAGGGCAGTTTTACGGGTGTAATGGGGTTGCCTGTGTTTGAAAGCGTGGCATTATTGAAGACGTTTGGGGTAGAATTGTTTTAATTTAACTGAGGAACACCAATGAGCGAACGCCTTTTTCAACATACAAAACAAGAAGAACATTGCCCCGTTTGCAACGCTTTATTGCAGGTCAAACAGGGTAAAAAAGGCTTGTTTTTAGGTTGTAGCGCGTACCCTGCTTGTGATTATTTAAGACCTTTACAATCACATTCTGAAAGCAAAATTCTGAAAGTGTTAGAACAGCAATGTCCAGAATGCCAGTATCCGTTAGTATTAAAACAAGGACATTTTGGTATGTTCATTGGCTGCAGCAATTACCCAGAATGTCATTTTGTAGTTCACGATGAACCAGAGGAGCAGGCGCAAGAAACGGTTCCTTGTCCTGAATGCCAAAAAGGCGAATTGGTGGCACGTCGTGGGCGTCAAGGCAAAGTGTTTTATGGTTGTAATCGCTATCCTCAATGTAAATTTACGTTACCTAGTAAGCCGTATTTAGTGGCTTGTCCTGCGTGTGAAAGCCCAGTTTGTACATTGAAAAAAGAAACGGAAACTCACCGCACTTTTCAATGTGCGAATAAAAGTTGTCGCTATATTTTTGACTCGGAAATTTAATTTTAATGAATATTGAACAAATCGTTGCACAACTTAAACAAAATGACGTTGTGGCTTATCCCACAGAAGCTGTATTTGGTTTAGGTTGTAACCCAAATAGCGAAAGTGCGGTGCAAAAATTATTAGTTCTGAAACAACGTCCAATTGAGAAAGGGCTGATTTTGGTTGCACCTCATTTAGACTTTTTATTGCCCTTTATTGAGACCGCAAATTTTGATGAGCAACACTGGCAACGCTTGCAGACACAATATGATCGCCCAATCACTTGGGTCGTGCCCGCAAAAAGTAGTACGCCAAAATTTTTAACTGGACAATTCGACAGCATTGCGGTGCGTTTATGTCAGCACGATGCGGTGAAGCAACTCTGTGAGCAAGCGGGCTTTGCGTTAACTTCAACTAGTGCCAATCTCACCACTTTGCCACCTTGCCGTAGCGCACAAGAAGTGCGAGCGCAATTTGGTGAGGATTTTCCTGTGTTAGATTTACCCGTTGGCAGTGCGACGAATCCGTCTGAGATCCGCGATCTTTTTACTCATCAACTTTTTAGGCAAGGTTAAACTATGGATACATATGCGGTGTGGGGCAACCCAATTGCACAAAGCAAGTCACCACAAATTCACAAAATTTTTGCTGAGCAAACTCAACAGCAAATAGAATATGTGGCAATGCTCGGCGATGAACAAGATTTTGAACAGCAGTTGCGTGTCTTTTTTGATAAAGGAGCGCAAGGCTGCAATATCACTGCCCCCTTTAAGGAGCGAGCTTTTCAGTTAGCAGATATTCACAGCGAACGTTGTTTGACAGCTGAAGCTTGTAACACTTTGAAAAAGTTAGATGACGGACGTTTATATGCTGATAATACAGATGGTGCGGGCTTAGTCAGTGATTTACAACGTTTAGGTTGGCTCAAACCTGAGCAAACACTTCTGATTTTAGGCGCAGGTGGGGCAACAAAAGGTGTGTTACTGCCCCTATTACAAGCTAAACAACATATTGTGTTAGCGAACCGCACATTAAGTAAGGCAGAAGATTTAGCACAAAAATTTGCCCAATATGGCAAGATCGAGGCTGTTGAATTGGTCGATATTCCATTGCAAAAATTTGATTTAATCATTAATGCGACGTCCTCGGGCTTACACGGACAGACCGTCAACGTCAATCCAGAAATTTTGCAAAAAGCCACCGCACTTTACGATATGCAATACGCCAAGGATATCGACACGCCATTTATTGCACTTTGTAAGCGGTTAGGTAAGCAAAACATCAGCGATGGCTTTGGTATGCTTGTTGCGCAAGCTGCACACTCTTTTGAATTGTGGCGAGGAGTGATGCCAGAGTTTGAATTGTTGCTAGATAGAAAGCTAGTTTAACTTTATTACTTATCTGATGATTATTGATTACTTTGCTAGCTGTTAAAATGATAAATTTTCTATTTCTCTGATTATTACTTAATAATTTATAATAAAAGCTAAATTGCGTAACACATGCTCTCGTTTTTTGTTGCTGCCAGCGCACATTAGTATAGCGCATTAGAAATGATTTACCCCTCCTCGACATCCGAAATCTGACACCGAAAGAAGAACTGTATATCCAGTACGGACTTCGGGTGCTCATCCTCACTTCTGCTGTAAAAAAAGCGGGTCTAGTCTCAAAAATCGAAGAAATTAACGCTTTGCACGACTGAAAACCTGAGTTGGACTGTGAGATTATTTATAGCGTCGTTTTAATCGAATCAATCCTTCACTCATGAACAAGAGCATGGAGATCATTAAACAAATAAAGAGTGGAATAGTTTCACTATCCAGTTGCTCACCAATTAAAAATGATACAAATAGCATCATAATCGGTTCAGCATAGCCTAATAAGCCGAGTACGTTAATAGGCAGTAAGCTACTGGCAACAATATAAGTATTGAGTGCAACACCACTGATTAAACCAAGTAAAACCAGTAACCATAAAATGTTTGGGTTGACTTGTTGTACTGCGTTAAGATCGACTTGTAAAGCGAAATAGATACAAACTGGCAATAATAAGCTCATTTCGATACAAAAACCTGCAAGATCGTTAATTTTGAGTATTTTACGCGTAGCAAAATAAGTGCTGTAGCCGAAACTGACTAAAAGAGCCTCCCACGAAAGCCCACCCTTTAAAATAATATTGGAAAACACACCAATAGCCGCAATGACGACAGCAAAAAATTTAATCCTTGAAATATGTTCTTTGAAAATAATGCGTCCAGTTAAGACCATGACTAAAGGTAAAAGTAAGTAACCAAAAGACACGCTTAGCGCACTGCCGTTATTAGGTGCCCATAGAAATAACCAGATTTGAATCCCCATCATCGCCGAGTTAAATAAAAAGCCTAAAATTAACAGAGGTTGCGGTTTAATACGTTCAAAATAATGTAGAAGTGCTTGTTTTTGTTTAAATAAAAACACAGCAGCAATGACGAAAGGTAGAGTGAAAATAATACGAAACCCAAATATATCCTCACCACCGAGAGGCTGAAGAAGCGTTGAGAAATAATAGAGATAGCCAAATAGCACTGAGGCTGACAGTGAAAGCAGAATGCCTTTTACCATTTTATTGCTCCAATAAGGTATCAACTTTTCTAGATAGAGGGAATTTAGAGCCTACCTTATTTTTAAAATAAATTCATTATTTCTTTGTATTCTTAAATTTTTTGATTAAAATCTTTTTTTTTATTAAAAAATAAGTGGGATGACTATGTCAATCAAATTTAATAAATTAGGTCTATTATGGCTATTTCCTATGCTTTCTTTAGCAAATTCGGCCTCATTAGATGAAATCAGTGTATTAGATACAGTAATAAATAATAAGGCTAATCTAAGTGGCTTATCGTCTAATGTCGTACTATCAAAAGAAAAATTGTCACAAACAAGTTCGGATACTTTAGGTGATGCATTACGAAATGTAACGGGCGTGCAAAATAATTATTTCGGTCCAAATTCTGGACGTCCAATTATTCGTGGTTTATCAGGACAGCGTGTTCAAATCATGCAAAATGATATTCCATTACAAGATATGGCGGCTGTTTCTGGTAACCTTGCTACCTCGGCTAATCTTGCTTCTGTAAAAGAGATCCAGATTATCAAAAGTGGTGTCGCCTCTGTATTATATGGGGGCAAAAGTATTGGCGGAGCAGTGAATTTAAATAATGATTCGATTCCATATACTATAGCAGAGAAACCTTTTAGTGGAGAAATTGAATGGCAACAAGGGTTTAATGCACTAAATACTTATAAGGTACAATTAAAAGGGAATAATAAATCACATGTTGCTTGGTATTTTGATGCATCATTAAGTGAAATCTCTTCTCGTAAAATCCCGAGTCGAAGTAAAGATGGTATTTGTTATGACTATGACTATTTGAAAACAAATACAGAATTACGCCGCCAGTGTCAGGTGGATATTGAAAAAACTGCTTCAATCAACCCTAAGTATTTTAAATATATTAGTCAGTTTTATTTAGATCATTATAAAGATCCTGATTATGGACTATCTGAAGGTGACAAATATACTAATATGTCGGGTGGTGGAAATAAACCAAATCCAGAATATGTGCAAGGTAGCCCCTATTACGCTGAAAAATTTGGCCCACTCACAGAATATGTGCCTAATCTCGATGGGCGTATTCCAAACTCACAGTTGAGAACTAAGCAAATCACATTGGGAACAAGTTATATCTATGATAAAGGTTATATTGGGGCCGCATTATCTCATTTTAATACTCGTTATGGTGTACCCGGTTTTGCATATTTAACTAGCCGTACACCAACAAAACGTACCTATTTGCCTATTTCTGTGACGAATGAAACGAATAGATTGAATGTGAAAGGAATACGCTTATCTTCTTCTAAGTTAATAGCTAAAGCAGAGTTACACTTAAATTTTCAGAAAAGCCATGATAAAGAATGGTTAGGTATACATTTATCTAATGGTTTGAAATCTTATAGTGATTATTACCGTTTGAGTTTTGATCACCAACCGCTCTTTAATCATCATTTAGTTGGTTCTTTTGGTACGGAATGGAATAAACAAAAAGTGATGTCAAGTGGAAAAGACAGCTATTTACCAAATGTGAATACAGATACTAAAGGTTTATTCGTTCTTGAGAAAATAGAATGGTCCCCTTTTGTGATTGAAATTGGGCAACGTTGGGATAAAGTGAAGTATGTGGTAGATACGACAAATCGTATTACATCTGGTGGTAAAGGCGGTGCTTATTCCAAAAGTAGAGCCTTTCTTGTTCAAAATTCACATGCAGGATTTTTATTTCAACCAATGGATGCTTGGTATTTAAGACTACAACGTAGTTGGCAAGAAAGGGCTCCGGAAATAAATGAACTATATGCTGATAATAACCATTATGCTTTATTAATTGAAGAAAATGGGGATGGTCGTCTGAAAAACGAGAAGAGCCGTAATTGGGAAATTTCAACTGGTATAAATTGGGAGCAACTTAGTGCTGAGTTGACTTGGTTCCGTCGAGATTTCAGTCAATTTAACTATTTAGGTTATACGGGTATTTCCAGATCAGGACTCGTAGTGAAAGAATGGCGACAAGCACCTTTACAAATGAATGGTCTTGAGCTGGATTTAACTTATCAACATAGCACTAATAATTTTGGTGATTTTACATGGCACTTTTTTACTGACTATGTCCAAAATAAATTAAAATTAGATTCTAATCATATTGATACAAAAAGAATTGGTTATTTGCCATATCTTCCTACTTCTAGAGTAGGAGGCGATCTCACTGTACAGTGGCAGCGTTGGAAAAGCTTTGCTTCCATAGTGCATTACTTAAAACAAAAACGTGTAACAAAAGAAGTGGATGATGAATTACCAGTAAAAAACTTTACACTTGTGGATCTGGGTTTATCTTATGTTTATCCGCTTAATCAAGCTGAACTAGAAGTATCATTTCATATTCAGAACCTCACAAATAGAGAGGCAAGATTGAATAATTCACAACTTCGTTTCCTTGCGCCTTTACCTGGTCGAAACGCACGTTTAGGTGTGAAATTAATGTTCTAAGCTAAACGATATAATAAGAAAATAAAGGTAGTAATATATTATATTTACTACCTTTTTTATAATTATAACATTTGCCAAAATGCTTTGAGTAATGGCTCTATCAATCGTGTTTTTTGGATACAAAGACCGAGTTCAAAAGGTGTGATTGGTGTATTTAATTGCAAAATAGAGATTTGACTATTTACTGGGCTATTTTTGATCACAACATCAGGTAACATTGCGACGCCACAACCTAGGGCAACCATTGGCATAATAGCTTCATGTCCAGCGACAGTAGCATAAATTTTAGGATGTTTAATTTTTTGTTGTTTAAACCATTGATCAATACGCTGACGGGCAGGTCCTTCGACAGGTAAAATAAAAGGGACTTTTTGCCAGTCAATCGGTGTTTTTTGTAACGATTGTGTCGCAGGACAGTTGATGCGAGGTGCAATGAGTGAAAGGTTAATATCATCAATGTGATGAAATGCTACACTACTTGGTAGATTTTTAGGTCGTCCTGCTAGTGCAAGATCGACTTGCTGCGTTTGTATGTGCTGTAAAGCCGCTGCGGGATCGCCCGTGGTGAGCTGGATTTCCACTTTTGGATAAAGTGTGCGAAAACGCTCTAATATTGCTGGCAAATGACTATAAGCAGCAGTTACAGAGCAGAAAATTCGTAGTTCTCCACTGAGTATTTGATCTGAACTATCACTTAGCTGTTGTTTTATTTGTCGCCATCCAGCCCAACTTTGTTGTGCGAAAGGAATAAATTTTTCTCCTGCTTCAGTGACTACCACTTGTCTATTATCACGTAAAAATAAACGCTGTCCTAGTTCTTCTTCCATTCGTTGAATTTGACGCGATAATGTAGAAGGTGACATATGGTTCTGCGTCGCTGTTTTAGCAAAGTTTTTTGTTTCACAAAGGTGTAGAAACAGTTTGAGATCTGTAAAGTTCAAGGTGCTAAGTATCCAATATCTCGTATTACTAGATTTTATATTGCATTAATTGCAACATAAAATGCAATAAATATCAATTTACGCAATGATAAAAATCACTATAATCAAAACAAAGCACAAATCATATGCAAACACAAACTCATACAAACACACATCAAATTTAAGGACATAATAATGGCTAACTATTTCAATACACTAAATTTACGCCAACAATTAGACCAATTAGGTCGTTGTCGTTTTATGGATCGCAATGAATTTGCAAATGAAGCAGAGTATTTAAAAGGCAAAAAAATTGTGATCGTTGGTTGTGGTGCACAAGGGCTTAATCAAGGCTTGAATATGCGTGATTCTGGTTTGGATATTAGCTATGCACTTCGCCCAGAAGCGATTGCAGAAAAACGTGCATCGTTCCAACGTGCCACCGAAAATGGTTTTAAAGTGGGCACGTATCAAGAGCTCATTCCAACGGCAGATCTTGTGGTGAACTTAACGCCAGACAAACAACACTCAAAAGTAGTGGCAGATGTAATGCCATTGATGAAACAAGGTGCTGCACTTGGTTATTCGCACGGTTTGAATATTGTGGAAGTAGGCGAGCAAATCCGTAAGGATATTACTGTTGTGATGGTGGCGCCGAAATGCCCGGGTACAGAAGTGCGTGAAGAATATAAACGTGGCTTTGGTGTGCCAACATTGATCGCGGTTCATCCTGAAAACGATCCAAATGGTGATGGTTTAGAAATTGCAAAAGCTTGGGCTGCGGCAACAGGTGGTCATCGTGCAGGGGTGCTTGAGTCTTCATTTGTTGCAGAAGTAAAATCTGACTTAATGGGCGAGCAAACCATTCTTTGTGGTATGTTGCAAGCGGGTTCTATCGTTTGTTACGACAAATTAGTGGCAGACGGTAAAGATCCCGCTTATGCTGGTAAACTGATCCAATACGGTTGGGAAACTATCACTGAAGCGTTAAAACACGGTGGTATCACTTTAATGATGGATCGTTTATCTAACTCTGCAAAATTGCGTGCATTTGAACTTTCAGAACAAATTAAAGAGAAAATGACCGCACTTTTTGAGAAACATATGGACGACATTCTTAGTGGTGAGTTTTCATCAACAATGATGACGGATTGGGCAAATGGCGATGCGAATCTTTTAAAATGGCGTGAAGAAACCGGTAAAACAGCTTTTGAAAATGCACCAAAATATGAAGGAAAAATCAGTGAGCAAGAATATTTTGATCATGGTGTGTTAATGGTTGCTATCGTGAAAGCGGGTGTTGAATTGGCTTTCGATACAATGGTAGCGAGTGGTATTTATGAAGAGTCTGCTTATTATGAGTCATTGCACGAACTTCCATTAATTGCAAATACTATTGCGCGTAAACGCTTATATGAAATGAATGTGGTAATTTCTGATACTGCTGAATATGGTAACTATTTATTTGCAAATGTAGCAGCGCCAATTCTTGCGAAAGAGATCGTGCCAACCTTACAAAAAGGTGATTTAGGTGAACCCACCCCGACAGTTGAAATTGATAATATCATCTTGCGTAATGTGAATGATGCGATTCGTAATCATCCGATCGAGCTTGTAGGTCAGGAGCTACGCGGTTATATGACCGATATGAAACGAATTTCTTCAAATTAATTATTTTATTCTTAGACAAAGCCAACCCGAAAGGTTGGCTTTTTATTGTTCTTTAAAAAGGAGAATTAATCCGCAATAAATTTATATTTTAAAACTTCATTCAAATTATTTTTCTGAAGATTTAACTTCATCCCATAATAAATCCATCTCGATGAGTGAGGATTGTTTAAATGTTTTATTTTGGTCTTTGAGTTTTTTTTCGACAGCACGGAAACGTTGTTCGAATTTATTATTTGCTTTGCGTAAACTTTCTTCAGGTTGGCATTTTAAATGACGACAAAGATTGACCGCCGCAAATAATAAATCGCCTAATTCTTCTTCGATTTTTTGTTGATTTTTATTTGCTTTGTTTAATTCTTGTTTTACTTCTTGTAATTCTTCTTCGACTTTATCGATAACAGGTGGAAGTTCAGTCCAATCAAACCCCACTTTTGAGCAACGTTTTTGTAACTTTTCAGCTCGCATTAATGCTGGAAAAGCGTATGGAATATTATCTAAAATGGACGATTCTCCTTTTTCTACGCTTTCTTGGGCCTTAATAGCATTCCAATTTTGGAGCGCCTCTTGTTCATTATTTGCAGTGATATCGCCAAATACATGGGGATGGCGACGAATGATTTTTTCGGCCACATCATTGACAACATCATTAAAGGTAAATATTCGTTCCTCTGAGGCTAGCTGACTGAAGAACACTACCTGTAATAGAAGATCGCCTAATTCTTCGCGTAGATTTGCCATATTTTTTTGCTGAATTGCTTCAACAACTTCATAGCTTTCTTCCAATAAGCAGGGGATCATAGTGTCGTAATTTTGTTTAAGATCCCATGGACATCCTCCATTTGGATCACGTAGCTTTGCAATGAGCTGTATAAAATCTTGGATCGTATGTGCCATTTTTTATTTCCATAATGTGAAAATATTTTGATTAATCATAGCATAATCTTTTTTCTAGCGGATACGTACGATGTAATCTTAGAAAAGTTTTTTAAAACGTGATCTAAGGCATATTTTTTTTTATGGAGCAGTGATATGATATCCATGAAATATGTTCAACCCTGAGGCAGATGAGGAGTTTATTATGTATAAACACGTATTAGTTGCAGTGGATCTTTCAGATGAAAGCGCATTTTTGTTGGAAAAAGCAGCTGGAGTCGCAAGACGTAATGAGGCGAAGTTATCCATTATTCATGTTGATGTTAACTTTTCTGACCTTTACACAGGATTGATTGACGTAAATATGGCATCAATGCAGGATAGAATCTCTACTGAAACCCAGCACTCTCTGGTACAATTAGCCGAGAAAGCAAGTTATCCTGTTTCGGAAAAGCTTAGCGGAAGCGGTGATTTAGGGCAAGTATTAGCAGATGCTATTGAAAAATATGATATTGACTTACTTGTTACTGGACATCACCAAGACTTCTGGAGTAAATTAATGTCCTCAACTCGACAAGTAATGAATAATATTACGGTAGATATGCTAGTTGTTCCGCTTCGCGATGAATAATTATGCAAGTTTGAAAAGTTTGAAAACGAGCCGCACTTCGAAAAGATAAACGGAGTGCGGTTTATTTTTTTGCATAAAAGTGTAAAAAATTGTATATCTTAATGCAAAAATGTTTTCTATAAATTTTAAAATATGACAAAATAAACCAGACTAACTTTTAATCGTATTATTGATTTGATTATTTGAAATAATATAAAAAAGCAGGCTTATATATAAATGAAAACAACAGCAGAAATTAGACAATCTTTCCTTGATTTTTTCCATACAAAAGGACATCAGATTGTTGAAAGTAGTTCTCTCGTTCCTGAAAATGATCCAACATTACTGTTTACTAATGCGGGAATGAATCAATTTAAAGATGTTTTTCTTGGAATGGATAAACGTCCTTATTCACGTGCAACGACAGCACAGCGTTGTGTACGTGCAGGCGGAAAACATAATGACCTTGAAAATGTTGGCTATACAGCTCGTCATCACACATTTTTTGAAATGCTGGGTAATTTTAGCTTTGGTGATTATTTCAAAAAAGATGCTATTCATTTTGGTTGGGAATATTTAACTTCTCCTCGCTGGTTGGGCTTACCAAAAGAAAAATTATGGGTCACTGTATATGAGACCGATGATGAAGCTTATAATATTTGGAATAAAGAGGTTGGCGTACCTGCAGAGCGTATTGTTCGTATCGGTGATAATAAAGGAGCGCCTTATGCTTCAGATAATTTCTGGCAAATGGGTGATACAGGACCGTGTGGACCTTGTACTGAAATCTTTTATGATCACGGTGAGCATATTTGGGGCGGACCACCAGGATCTCCTGAAGAAGATGGTGATCGCTATATCGAGATCTGGAATATTGTATTTATGCAGTTTAACCGTCAAGCAGACGGTACCATGGAACCATTGCCGAAACCATCGGTAGATACTGGAATGGGCTTAGAGCGTATTAGTGCTGTGTTACAACACGTTAACTCAAACTATGAAATTGATATTTTCCAAAAATTAATTGCGAAAGTCGCAGAGTTAACAGGTGAAAAAGATTTAACTAATAAATCACTACGTGTAGTTGCGGACCATATTCGTTCTTGTGCATATTTAATCGCAGATGGCGTGATTCCATCGAATGAAGGACGTGGTTATGTCTTACGTCGTATTATTCGTCGTGCGGTACGACATGGTAACTTATTAGGTGCCAAAGAAGCCTTCTTCTATAAATTAGTGCCAACTTTGATTGAAGCAATGGCATCCGCAGGCATCCAAGTAAAAGAAAAACAAGCTAATGTAGAGAAATTATTACGTTTAGAAGAGGAGCAATTTGCTCGTACTTTAGAACGTGGTTTGACCTTATTAGATGAAGCCTTAAATCAAGTAAAAGATAATGAACTTTCTGGCAAAGTTGCATTCAAACTATATGATACTTATGGATTTCCATTTGATTTAACTGCTGATGTTTGTCGTGAGCGAAATATTACGATTGATGAAGCAGGTTTTGAACGTGAAATGGAAGCGCAGCGTTTACGTGCGCAATCAGCAAGCCAGTTTGGAATGGATTATAATAACGTTATCCGTATGGATGGTGTAACGGTATTCGAAGGCTATACAGAATCAGAGACTCTCGCAAAAGTGACCGCACTTTTCTGTGAGGGTAAACCAGTTGAACGTGTTGAGGCTGGGCAAAGTGCGGTAATTATTTTAGATAACACACCATTTTATGCGGAATCGGGTGGCCAAATTGGTGATGCAGGTCGTTTAGACGGTCAGGATTTTGCCTTTGAGGTTGAAGATACGCAGAAATATGGTCGAGTTTTTGGACATATTGGGAAAGTCACCATTGGTAGTTTAGCTATTGGTCAATTAGTGAATGCTGTAGTAGACGTTGAACGTCGTCATCGTACGTCGTTAAACCATTCTGCAACACATTTACTTCACGCTGCTTTACGTCAAGTATTAGGCACTCATGTTGTTCAGAAAGGTTCTCTAGTTTCTGATGTTGCGTTACGCTTTGATTTTGCGCATCCAGAAGCAATTACAAAAGAGCAGTTGATTGAAATTGAGCGTGTTGTGAACCAACAAATTCGTGCAAACCATGTTATCCAAACTGAAATTATGGATTTAGAGGCTGCGAAAGCGAAAGGTGCAATGGCATTGTTTGGTGAGAAATATGCAGATCAAGTGCGTGTGCTTACAATGGGCGATTTTTCTATTGAGCTTTGTGGTGGTATCCATGCAAAACGCACAGGAGATATCGGTTTATGTAAGGTAATTGCAGAAACAGCAATTGCTGCAGGAGTACGTCGTATTGAAGCTATTACTGGTGAAAATGCGATTACTTGGTTACAAGAACAACAAGCGTTGTTAGCCCAAAGTGCAGAATTGTTGAAATCGGATGTGAATTCTATTGTTGATAAAATCAATCAACAGCAAGAAAAATTGAAGAAAACCGAAAAAGAGTTACTTTCGTTAAAGGAGAAAGTGGCCGTACAAGCTGGTTCTGATTTAGCGAAGAACGCAATTAACATTAATGGCGTATCTGTCATCATTCAACAGCTTAATGGTGTGGATTCGAAATCGTTACGTGTAATGGTGGATGACTTAAAAAATCAACTTGGTTCTGCGGTAATTGCTTTTGCTTCGGTAATTGAAGGTAAAGTGAATTTAATCGTAGGGGTCTCCAATGATCTAACTGCCAAAGTGAAAGCTGGTGAGTTAGTCAATGTCTTGGCTCAAGAGGTTGGGGGCAAAGGTGGAGGTCGTCCAGATATGGCTATGGCTGGTGGTACACAGGTAGAAAAAGTGAGTCAAGCATTGTTGGTTGGCTCTGAATGGTTAAAAGCCAATCTTTAATTTTGCTTTTAACATCACTCGTTGTTTTGTATTACAGCGGATGGTAAACAGGTTTCGATAGGGAATTCGCTAGAAAATAAGGACATTATTCTAAACTTAAAAAAGGTGAGGAGTTCACATGCTAATCTTAACCCGTAAAGTTGGCGAAAGCTTACTCATCGGCGATGATATTTCTATCACGATTCTGAATATACGTGGCAATCAAGTAAAAATTGGGATCAAAGCACCGAAAGATGTATCAGTTCATAGAGAGGAGATCTACCAGCGCATTAAACAAGCGATGGATGAGCAGAAACAATCTGACTGAGCTTTATCATAGTAAAACGGAGTAGTTATGAGTAAATTGACTTGCTTTAAAGCTTATAATATCCGTGGTCGTTTAGGTGAAGAGCTAAATGTTGATATTGTATATCGTATAGGTCGTGCATTTGGACAATTCTTAAAACCAAAAACTATCATTGTCGGTGGAGATGTTCGCCTAACAAGTAAAGAATTAAAAAGTGCAGTAACAAATGGATTACTTGATTCAGGTGTTAATGTTATTGATTTAGGTGAAACAGGTACTGAAGAGGTTTATTTTGCGACATCATTTTTGAAAGCAGATGGTGGCGTTGAAGTAACCGCAAGCCATAATCCTATGGATTACAATGGATTAAAGTTAGTTCGCAAAGGGTCGCGCCCGATTAGTGCGGACACAGGCTTGTCTGATATTCAATGCTTGGCAGAGGAAAATAACTTTGCTCCAGTGACTCAACGTGGTCAATATAAACAGTTATCTGTATTAGGTGATTATGTTGAGCATTTGTTATCTTATATTAATTTAGATAACTTAAAGCCCATGAAACTCGTTATCAACTCAGGTAACGGTGCTGCAGGACACGTTATTGATGCAATTGAGGCTCAATTTAAAGCAAGACGTGTGCCAGTAGAATTTATTAAGATTCATAATAATCCAGATGGGACTTTTCCAAATGGTATTCCGAATCCGATTCTTCCTGAAAATCGTCAAGATACTATTAATGCTGTGCTTGAGCATAAAGCGGATATGGGGATCGCATTTGACGGTGATTTTGACCGCTGTTTTTTATTTGACGATAAAGGCGGATTTATTGAGGGATACTATATTGTGGGTCTGCTGGGTCAAGCATTCTTACAGAAAAATGAGGGTGCGAAGATTATTTATGATCCACGTCTAATTTGGAATACAATTAAGTTAGTGGAAGACAATGGCGGTGTAGCAGTGATGTCTAAATCAGGTCACTCATTTATTAAAGAAAAAATGCGTGAGGTTGATGCGATTTATGGCGGTGAGATGAGCGCCCACCATTATTTCCGTGACTTCTTCTATTGTGATAGTGGAATGATCCCTTGGTTATTAGTGATGGAATTAGTTTGTACAACAGGTAAATCGTTAGGTGAGCTTGTTGGCAATAGTATCGATACCTATCCATCGCCAGGGGAAATTAACAGTAAACTAGCCGATGCAGAATCTGCTATTGCTCGTGTTCGAGCTGCTTATGAAGCTGATGCGATTAGTGTTGATGATATTGATGGTATCAGTATTGAATATCCAGAATGGCGATTCAATTTACGTAGCTCAAATACTGAGCCTGTTGTGCGTTTGAATTTAGAAACGCGTGGGGATAAACAGTTAATGGTAGAGAAAACCGACGAAATTTTATCGTTATTACGTCAGTAATTTCGAGGGAAGAAGGCCGCACTTAGACTTTGCGTTGAGTGCGGTCATTTACTATCAAAAAGAGGTGAACTTAATGAAAGCAATCATTCCAGTAGCAGGCTTGGGGACACGTATGTTGCCTGCAACAAAAGCGATTCCAAAAGAAATGCTCACACTTGTAGATAAACCATTGATTCAATATGTTGTTAATGAATGTGTTGCAGCAGGTATTAAAGAAATTGTATTGGTTACACATTCTTCAAAAAATGCGATTGAAAACCATTTTGATACTTCTTTTGAATTGGAAACAATGCTAGAAAAACGTGTTAAGCGTCAGCTACTCGATGAAGTTCGTTCTATTTGCCCAAAAAATGTGACAATTATGCACGTCAGACAGGGTAATGCCAAAGGATTGGGGCATGCTGTTTTATGTGGACGCCCACTAGTGGGGAATGAGCCCTTTGCGGTAATTTTACCCGATGTGCTATTAGCAGATTTTTCTGCAAACCAGAGTACAGATAATCTTTCTGCAATGGTTAAGCGTTTTAAAGAAACACAAGTCAGCCAAATTATGGTTGCGCCAGTACCGAAAAAAGAAATTAGTAGCTACGGTGTTGTTGATTGTGGTGGAGTGGAAATCTCTGGTGGTGAAAGTGCAAGAATCAATAATATTGTAGAAAAGCCTAGTGTAGATAAAGCACCATCAAATTTAGCAGTAGTTGGCCGTTATGTTTTCTCAGCAGCGATTTGGGATTTACTTGAAAGAACGCCAATAGGCGTGGGGGATGAAATTCAATTAACCGATGCAATTGATATGTTAATTGAGAAAGAAGCGGTAGAAGCATTCCATATGACTGGTAAATCATTCGATTGTGGTGATAAAATTGGCTATATGCAAGCTTTTGTGGAATATGGCTTGAACCATCCTCAACTTTCGGAGGCATTTAAGTCCTATTTAAAACAGATTGTTAAATCGCTATAAATGATATTCTTAGGCACCTCAAAAGGTGCCTTTATTTTTTGTCCTGATTATATTCTAAATTTGTGATATAGATATCTAGCAATCTCCACGGCTAGATTGTTATTTGTGAGATTTTTCATTAAAATACTACACTATTATTAGGCAATTATAGGATGATAAAAATGGCAGATTGGGATGGTAAATATATTAGCCCCTATGCAGAGCATGGGAAAAAAAGTGAGCAAGTAAAGAAAATTACAGTCTCCATTCCGATTAAAGTGTTAGAGATTCTGACTAATGAGCGCACTCGTCGCCAAATTCGTAATTTACGCCACGCTACGAATAGTGAGTTACTTTGTGAAGCTTTTCTTCATGCCTTCACAGGTCAGCCATTGCCTACTGATGAAGATTTATTAAAAGAGCGCCATGATGAGATTCCAGAAGAGGCGAAAAATGTCATGCGTGAGCTTGGTATTGATCCTGATAGTTGGGAATACTAAATATGAGCATAGAAAGTGCGGTCAACATTTTGAAAATTCTGACCGCACTTTCTATTGTAATAATTATGCTTTATCGCCGATTAATACAGACTCTAATGCAATTTCGATCATTTCGTTGAAGGTTAATTGGCGTTCTTCTGCTGTAGTTTGTTCGTGAGTACGAATGTGGTCAGATACAGTGCAAATAGTTAATGCTTTCGCCCCAAATTCTGCTGCGACTCCATAGATGCCAGCTGCTTCCATTTCTACACCTAAAATGCCATATTTTTCCATTACATCGAACATTTCAACATCTGGTGTATAGAATAGGTCTGCAGAGAAGAGGTTGCCTACGCGTACATTTACGCCTTTCTCTTTTGCCGCTTGTACTGCAGCCATTGTCATATCGAAGTCTGCGATAGCAGCAAAGTCATTGTCTTTGAAACGTATGCGGTTTACTTTAGAGTCAGTACATGCGCCTATACCTATCACTACATCACGTAATTTCACGTCCATACGTACTGCACCACAAGAACCTACACGAATAATTTTCTTTACACCATATTCGGTAATTAACTCTTTCGTATAGATTGAGCAAGATGGGATACCCATACCATGTCCCATTACTGAAATTTTACGACCTTTATAAGTCCCCGTGTAACCTAACATATTACGAACATTGGTGACTTCTTTCACATCTTCTAAGAAAGTTTCGGCAATGTATTTTGCACGTAGTGGATCGCCAGGCATTAAAACAACATCTGCAAATGCGCCTGCTGGAGCGTTAATATGTGGAGTCATAATTTTTCCTCTTAGTTAAGTTGATGATAGCGATTTTATTGCTTATCGGGTGAAACTAAAGTCCTACTTTAGCTTATATTCATAAAGTCTCGACTTTGTTTATATCCATTAAGATCATGAGAAGCGACTTTAATTTTGTTGTGGGGAGGTTGTGATCGTATGCAAACGTTTTCGCGCCTCCAAGATGACAACACCACGAACAATGTCGTGGTGTTGATTAAAAAATTCTGCTAAATGATACCGCACTTTTTAGCTTAATGCGACACCACCTAAACCAATAAATAAACCTGCAATTGTTGCGCTCATTAAGTTAGCTAATGAACCAGCGATCACTGCTTTGATACCTAAGCGAGCAATATCACCACGACGGTTTGGTGCTAATGCACCTAAACCACCTATTAAGATTGCGATTGAGCTGAAGTTAGCAAAGCCACAAAGAGCGAAAGTAATGATAGCTTGTGTTTTATCCGTTAATTGGATCATATTTGTATCAGCAGCAGCTGCTTTTAAGTATGCTGTGAAGTCTAAATAACCAACGAATTCGTTCACCGCTAATTTAGTACCGATCATACGACCTGCGATTTCAGCTTGATTCCAATCTACACCGATAACCCAAGCAAGAGGTTTGAAGATCCAACCTAAAATTAAGCCAAGTGATAATTCCGGCATATTAAACCAGCCACCGATACCACCAAGGATACCGTTGATTAACGCGATTAATGCAACGAAAGCAATTAACATTGCACCTACGTTAAGTGCTAAGTTCATACCTGCTGATGCTCCACCAGCAGCTGCATCAAGAATATTTGCTGGTTTTTCTAAATCTACTTTTTCTAAATCATCATTGAATTTTTCAGTTTGTGGATAAAGAATTTTCGCAAATAATAAACCAGCTGGCGCAGCCATAAATGAAGCCGCGATTAGATAAGGAAGAGGAACGCCCATACCTGCGTAGCCAGCCATTACAGAACCTGCGATTGAAGCTAAACCACCGCACATAATTGCAAATAATTCAGACTCAGTCATTTTACTGATGTACGGTTTTACAACTAATGGTGCTTCAGTTTGACCAACGAAAATATTTGCTGCAGCAGACATAGACTCTGATCTTGAAGTCCCTAATAATGTTTGTAAACCACCACCGATGATTTTGATAATCCATTGCATAATACCAATGTAGTATAGAACAGAGATTAATGCGGAGAAGAATACGATGATTGGTAATACGCGTAAAGCGAAGACGAAACCGCCACCGCCAAAGACTTCAAACATTTTGTCACTGACTAAGCCACCGAATAAGAAACCGATACCTTCGTTACCGTAAGCAATCACTTTACTGATACCATCAGAAAGCCAAAGTAATGCATCTCGACCAACTGGTACATATAAAATTAATGCGCCAATTGCAATTTGAATACCTAATGCACCAAATATTGTGCGTAAATTTATGGCTTTGCGATTATTAGAAAGCAAGAACGCAATGGCTAATAATACAACAATACCGAGAATACTGATTAATGTACCCATGGTGTAAAGTCCTTTACTTAAATTAAATGAAGAAATGATTGATGATTTTACTTGTTTTCCCAATAAAAATCTTGTTTTATTCACTCCAAAATTATTAAAAGGTTGTAGATTTTCATCAAAGTGTGATGTGCTTCTCAATTTAGGTGATTGCATAAGATATAACAGAATGTTATTGGGATAGGAAAAATTTTAAATTATTATTAAGTGCGGTTAATTTTTTCACAGTTTATTATGCAAAAACGAAATCACGTATTACCGATAACTTCTTGGGCTGCTAGCAGTTTTTGGGCGTTAGAGGTCAAGTCGCTTGCTGTTCTAGTTTGTTCACTTGCCGTGCTAGGCATTGGTGAAGGGATGATTTTATTATCTAATTTAGGTTCTGCCCCTTGGACAGTTTTATCACAAGGTGTGGCTTTACAAATGAATGTCAGTGTTGGTTGGGCATCTTTTATTATTAGCTGTATCGTGATGCTGTTTTGGCTACCACTCAAATTGCGCCTAGGCTTAGGCACGGTACTCAATATTATTGTTATTGCTTTTTTTCTTGGTTTAACTGTGGAACTGATGCCAAAACCGACCGCACTTTCAGTGAGCTATATTTACCTTGTTATTGGCATTTTACTTTTTGGTGTAGGATCTGCCTTTTATTTGACCTGCCACCAAGGTGCGGGCCCAAGAGATGGGTTAATGGTGGGGTTTTGCCAACGTTTTCAGTTAAAAGTTGGTATTGTTCGCACTATTATGGAAGTGACGGTTTGCTCACTAGGCTTCTTTTTAGGCGGTACGGTTGGCGTGGGTACTGTCCTTTTCGCAATTGGTATAGGTTGGGTTGTACAAATGACGTTAGCACTCCTAATCAAGTTGCCACATACGTCCTACAAACGGAATCACTTGCATTAACACTTTGGGTATTTCAATTAAGTTTAAGTCCATTTGACGAGATTTATCGGTAGTTTGTGGCGAAAATGATAAATGCTTCCTAGGGGCATTAATTGGTTGCCAGCGCAATGGAGTCGCCGAACGACGGCTCGGATAAAAACCAATTGTAGGAACATTCAATGCGGCACTTAAATGCAACGGCCCTGTTGAACCCGCAATAAATAAATCTGCACAAGCTAATGAATGAGCAAAATCCACAAGCCCATCATTTTTATCATAAACCACCACATTTGCATTGTTGACGAGCTGTGCTAATGTTTGTGCTTTTTCACCTTCATTTGGACCAGCAGTGAGCACCATGTTGCAATCAAAATGAGTCAGTAATCCCGAAATTAATTCAGCATATTGCTCAAGGGATAAGTTGGTTGCAGAACCACCTGAACCACTGTGCACAAAGATCCACTTTTTCTTTAAAGACAAACCAAGAAGGCGACTTAATTTTTCACGTTGATTTTGCACCACACTTTCCTCAAAAGTTAAGTAAGGTGGGCTTGGCTCAACAATTGGACAATGATTTTTTCGCAAAAAGGCACGGGCAAGATCCAAGTTGTATTCAAATTCCGGTTTTAAGGATTTTGAACGACGTTGTGTGATTCGATGGTTATATAAAAATTGAATCAGCTTCGTTGCTGGCGCTAAACGAAACGGAATTTTCGCTTTCCATACTAACAACGCATTGTATTTATCTGAGAAAAAGTTAATTGACGCATCAAACTTAGCCGCTTTAATAGCTTTTAGTGTTGCCAGTTGTGCTGATTTATCCGCATTTTTGCCTGCATCAATAATCACATCATCTATATAAGGGCAAAGGCGAGCTAAATCCTCCGTATATTTCGGCACAAGTGCGGTCAGTTTTAGCGCAGGATTGGATTGCTTTAACATAGCAAATGCTGGCCACGACAACATAAAATCGCCTAATTTATCGTTACGAATAACTAACAGTTTCTGCATTTTTTATTCTCAAATAATGTGTAAATTTGAGCATATTCTACTCTTTTTCCTCACAAAATTTAATTGAAAAATCTACCGCACGTTGTCGTTGTAAATTAGGGCGGAATTTTGGCGAGAATTTGGGTTATTCCTTGATTTTTTCTTAAAAAAGAGTATGATCCACAGGCTTTTTGTCTATATATACAGAGAAAAAAGTAAGTTTAACTCTCAAGATAACTTCGATAATTGAGAGTTTTCTTTTTGTAATCAAATGTTTAGAGGAAGGTTATGGTAACCATTCGTTTATCTCGTGGCGGAGCTAAAAAACGCCCATTCTATCAAATCGTTGTTGCTGACAGCCGTTCACCACGTGATGGTCGCTTCATCGAACGCGTTGGCTTTTTCAACCCATTAGCAACTGGTAATGCTGAGCGTTTACGCTTAGATTTAGACCGTGTTAATGCATGGTTAGAAAAAGGTGCATCTTTATCTGATCGTGTTGAAAGCTTAGTTAAAGAAGCGAAAAAAGCAGCTTAATTGCTTTTATAGAGAGATAGGTGATGAATATGGAATCGCAAAGAATTGAAGTAGTTGGCAAATTAGGTTCAACTTATGGTATTCGTGGTTGGTTACGTATTTATTCATCAACAGAATATGCTGAAAGCATTTTTGATTACCAACCTTGGTTTTTAAAAATTAAAGGTCAATGGCAACCAACAGAATTAGAAAGCTGGCGTTATCACAATAACGATTTAATCGTTAAATTAAAAGGTGTCGACGACAGAGAAGCTGCGCAAACACTAGCTAATATTGAAATTGGTGTGGATTTAGCAGTTTTCCCAGAGTTAGAAGAAGGGGACTACTACTGGCACGATTTGATCGGTTGTAATGTAGTAAACCTTGAAGGTTACTCAATGGGCTCAGTCACTGAAATGATGGAAACTGGTTCTAATGATGTATTAGTTGTGCGCGCAAATGCCAAAGATGCTTTCGGAAAACAAGAACGGTTAATTCCGTTTTTGTATGAACAAGTAGTTAAAAGAGTGGATCTCAACACGAAGACTATTATCGTTGATTGGGACGCTGGTTTCTAACCTCAGGTATGCAAGTTAGCTTGAGTTGTAGCATTTTGATGTAAGGATACTTTATGCTTATTGGGATTATTAGTCTATTCCCCGAAATGTTTCAAGCGATTACCGAATTTGGGGTTACAGGTAGAGCTGTAAAACAGAATCTCTTACAAGTGCAGTGTTGGAATCCGCGTGATTTCACACATGATAAGCACAAAACAGTAGATGATCGCCCTTATGGAGGTGGTCCGGGGATGTTGATGATGGTGCAACCTTTGAGGGATGCTATTCACGCAGCCAAAGCTGAAGTAGGAGAAGGCGCGAAGGTTATTTATCTTTCGCCACAGGGACGAAAACTCGATCAAGCCGGAGTAAAAGAGTTAGCAGAAAATCAGAAATTGATTTTACTCTGTGGTCGTTATGAAGGCATTGATGAGCGATTGATCGAAACGGAAGTTGATGAAGAATGGTCAATCGGTGATTATGTGCTCACAGGGGGCGAATTACCTGCAATGACATTAATTGATGCTGTTGCAAGATTTATCCCAGGTGTACTTGGTAAACAAGCCTCAGCAGAAGAAGATTCTTTTGCTGATGGATTATTAGATTGCCCACATTATACTCGTCCTGAAGTCTTAGATGGTTTATCTGTACCACCTGTGCTGATGTCTGGTAATCACAAAGAAATTCGTAAATGGCGATTGAAAAAATCCCTTGAGCGAACGTGGTTAAGACGCCCTGAGCTATTAGAAAGCCTAGCTCTGACTGACGAACAAAGTAAACTGTTGAAGCAGATTAAGGCTGAACACAGTTAATATCAGTTCAATCTAGGATTAAAAGGTTAATTATTATGAGTAACATCATTAAACAACTTGAACAAGAACAATTAAAACAAAATCTACCAAGCTTCCGCCCTGGTGATACTTTGGAAGTTAAAGTATGGGTAGTTGAAGGTAGCAAACGTCGTTTACAAGCATTCGAAGGCGTGGTTATTGCAATTCGTAACCGTGGCTTGCATTCTGCATTTACACTACGTAAAGTTTCTAACGGTGTAGGCGTTGAGCGTGTATTCCAAACTCACTCACCAATCATTGACAGCATCACTGTTAAACGTAAAGGTGCGGTGCGTAAAGCTAAACTTTACTACTTACGTGAGCGTTCAGGTAAATCTGCACGTATTAAAGAACGTTTGGGTGAATAATTTCACTGTGAAAGGCTTGGGGTTCCAAGCCTTTTTCTTTTCTTTATTTTTCGTCATCAAGTGCGGTTAAATTTCTAAAAGTTTTCATTCCAGCACAATACATTTCTTTTGATTTTATAGATTAAAGGTTGATTCAATTCAGTATGCGGGCTATGCTTGAAATAGCATCTTTTCTATACATAAAAGTATCACAATTCCTGTGTACTTCTCTTCATCTATAAGGAGTCATATTATGAATATCGATCTACCTCAATTAGTTGCTTGGCGTCGTGAGTTTCATCGTTTCCCAGAAATTGGCTGGACAGAATTTTGGACAACAAGCCGTATTGCAGATTATTTAGAAGAAATGGGGTTTGAGTTATTTTTTGGCCCAGATATTATTCATCCTGATTTTGTGCGTGGGCGCTCACAAGGGGCTGTTGATGCGGGGTTGAAAAATGCAATTGCTTATGGCGCAAAACAAAAATGGTTAGACAAAATGGCTGGCTACACAGGCTGTGTTGCGGTATTTGATTCAGGTAAGCCGGGCAAAACAGTGGCATTACGTTTTGATATTGACTGCGTGAATGTGACAGAAACAGATCATGCGGAGCATATTCCAAATCATTTTGGTTTCCGTTCTTTAAATGATGGCTTTATGCACGCTTGCGGTCATGATGGACATATTACGATTGGCTTAGGCACTGCACTTTGGATTGCACAAAATAAAGATAAATTAACAGGTAAAGTCAAGCTGGTTTTCCAACCCGCAGAAGAAGGTGTGAGAGGTGCAGCAGCCATTGCAGCAAGCGGTATTATTGACGATGCTGATTATTTCTTGAGTTCACATATTAGTTTTTGTGCTGACTCTGGCACAGTGATTGCGAACCCGAAAAACTTTCTTTCTACTACAAAAATTGATATTCGTTATCAAGGTAAACCAGCACATGCAGGTGCGGCTCCTCATTTAGGTAAAAACGCCTTGCTTGCAGCAGCGCACACAGTAACTCAATTGCACGGCATTGCACGCCACGGTGATGGGATGACTAGAATTAATGTGGGCGTGCTAAAAGCTGGCGAGGGGCGTAATGTTATTCCTTCTACCGCAACTATTCAGTTAGAAGTGCGGGGTGAAAATAAAGCGATTAATCAATATATGGTTGATCAAGTGATGCAAATTGCTCAAGGTGTGGCGATCAGCTTTGATGTGAGTTATGAAACTGAAATTATGGGCGAAGCCGTTGATATGGTTAATGATCAACAACTGATTGATTTAGTAAGCAAAATTGCAGGAAAACAACCTGAAGTACGCAACGTTGAACCAAACTATGCTTTTAATGCTAGCGAAGATGCGACTATTTTAGGGCGCCGAGTGCAAGAGCACGGAGGTCAAGCGATTTACTTTATTTTAGGTGCAGATCGGACAGCAGGTCACCATCAAGCTGAATTTGATTTTGATGAAAAACAATTGCTGACAGGCGTAAATATTTATACACAACTCTTAGCAGAGTTATTAGCTTAATCTTTGTAAAGACGGTTGTTTTGACGGAAGAAAGCAATCGTCTTTAGCTGTATTTCAGATTAAAATATGCTTTTATTTTCTCAGGGCAGAGACAGCAATATGAATATTGTTTTATCAGCGGACGTACAATTTTCAGAGCAAGTTAAAACACTTATTAAATCCGTTTCTTATCATAATAAAAACGTGCATTTTTATTTATTGAATAAAGATTATCCCTCCGAATGGTTTCAAATTCTCAATCAATACCTTGCCTATTTTGGTTCAAATATTATTGATGCCAAAGTTGATTCAGAGGTCATTTCCACATTCCCTACATTAGATCATATTTCTGAAGCGAGTTATTTCCGCTATTTATTAGGGCAATTACCACTCGATCGTGTGCTATATTTGGATTGTGATGTGGTGGTGACAGGATCTTTAACTGAAATATATTACACCGATTTTGGTGATAATATGATGTATGCTGTCGAAGATGCTTTTTTAAATATAGCACCACATAGCTATAAAGAGTTTCCTGATATGAAACCCTATTTTAACTCAGGAATGTTGCTAATTGATTTGAACAAATGGCGAGATCAAAATATTGAAAATCAGCTGATGGACCTAACTAAGCAAGCTGTGAATTTATATTATGGCGATCAAGATGCTATGAATATTATTTTGAAAGGCAAATGGCAAGCATTAGACAAAATTTATAATTATCAAACGGGAAGTCTAATTGCATTTATTCAACACAAAATGCCAGAAGCACTTGAGAAATATAAAGATTTACAAGGACAACAACCTAAAGTCATTCACTATATTACAAGATACAAACCTTGGTTATTGCCTGAATATGACTTGCCGTTTCGTGATCAATATTGGGCTTATTACCAATTAGAATGGCAGGATATTATCCGTAAGTGGACGAATGAAGAAAACTAATCGATAAAAAGTGCGGTACAAAATTTTAAAATTTTGACCGCATTTTATTTTTTATGTTACCTAAATTTTGTGTTTTTTCTAAGCATTGTACATTTATAACCTAGCATTTTACTACTAAATTAGTAGGGATGAATACTAATCTTGATTACTAGAGGATTGGCATAGCAACAGTCTTTTTAATTATGGACGAACCAGATTCAAACCTCTATTTTGGTAATCAAGTGAGAGAAAAAATTGTACAGTTAAAACAACTCGGTTTGTCAATTTTATTTCATCAATATAAAACAATTACTAATGGCGAACCGAAACAAACGCTGACTGTGAAAAATCTTGCCATCATTTATCAATTAGATGAACAATTATTGCGTAAAAATTTAAGGACAATCTATGAATAAGACAGAAACGCTTTGGGACGTGAATTTCGCCGAATTGTATCGAAATCATTACCAGCTTGCCTCAAGAGAGCCAAAAACGGCACAAGATTGGGATCGCAAAGCAGAGAAAATGCAACAGTCCGAATACGATTTACATAATGAATATGTAAGAGCCTTTGTGAGCCGAATGGATTTAAGTAACGCTGATACTTTATTAGATGTGGGCTGCGGGGGTGGTGCGATTGTTCTTTCAGTTGCATCACAATTAAGACAGGTATATGGGCTAGATTATAGTGAAGGAATGTTGTCCGTTTTACAACAGCGTGCGCAAAATTTAGGGCTGGATAACGTGCAGTCGATACGTAAATCTTGGGAAGAGAATTGGGACGATGTGCCAGAATGTGATATCTGTGTGTCATCACGTTCTTCAATGGTGGCTGATTTAGATAAAGCGTTGGATAAGCTGAATGCCAAAGCAAGAAAAGCAGTTTATATGACGATGATTGTCGAAAAAGACTTTATCGCACGCGACATTTTGCAATATATTGGCAGAGATTCGGTGGGATTCCCGAATTATATGTATGCGCTGAATTTGTTACATCAAAAAGGCTATTACGCTTCTGTGGATTTTATTACTGCTGAATGCAGTTTGATTCAGCCTGAAAAAATTGATGAGCAAAGTTTTATCCAATCAGTGCAGTGGTCGATTGGCGAGTTAACCGAACAAGAAATGGCAAAACTCAAAGAATATTATCACAAACACCCAAACCTCACTTCCTCACGTGGTGACTTTAAAACTTGGGCGTTTGTGAGTTGGAAAAAATAGAAAAACAGACCGCACTTTAGGTAATAAAAAAGCAGATCAAATGATCTGCTTTTTGTTTTAAGAGATTAAATTAGTTTTTTGCTTTTGCAGCTGCTTTTACGATCACGGCAAATGCTGGTGCTTTTAATGATGCGCCACCAACTAATGCACCGTCGATGTCTGGTTGAGTGAATAACTCAGCCGCATTTGCATCATTAACAGAACCACCGTATTGAATGATAACTTGATCTGCAACTGCTTGATCTTTCTTCGCAATGTGGCTACGGATAAAGGCGTGAACTGCTTGTGCTTGTGCTGGAGTTGCTGATTTGCCTGTACCGATTGCCCAAATTGGTTCGTATGCGATTACTGCACCGTTAAATGCTTCTGCGCCTAATGTATTCAACACTGCATCAATTTGACGTGCACAAACTTCTTCAGTTTTGCCAGCTTCGTTTTCAGCTTCGCTTTCACCGATACATAATACAGGCACTAAACCTGCTTGTTTTAATGCAGCGAATTTTTTCGCAATAAATTCATCGCTTTCTTTGTGGTAAGTACGACGCTCAGAGTGACCGATAATAATATATTTCGCACCAAAATCTTTTAACATTTCAGTTGAAATATCACCAGTGAATGCGCCTTGTACGTTTACATCGACGTTTTGTGAACCTAGTGCAATTACACTACCAGCTAATGCCGCTTCGGCTTCTGCTAAATACATGACAGGTGGTGCAATTGCTGCATCACAACCTTCAACACCAGCTAATTCTGTTTTTAAGCCTTCGATTAATTCTTTCGTGAATGCTTTGCTACCGTTTAATTTCCAGTTACCCATAACTAAAGGACGACGTGCCATAATTTTTCTCCGTATTGAATTAATAAAAAATAACCGCATTACTATACCAAATTTTTGATCACCTTCTGTTGATTTTAGGCAAATTTGAAAAAAAATTTTAGAAAAGATGATTATTTCGTTTTAAAAAGATACAATCTACTGTATAGATTTGATAAAAAATATGCGATTTGGACGAAGATGAAAATTTTTAAAGCCGAACAATGGAACTTAGATATTCTGTTACCGCTCTTTGAGCATTATCGTCTTGCTTCTGGAATGTCGGAAAATCCCGACCGTACTTTAGCTTTTCTTACTAATCGAATCCGCTTTAGTGAAAGTATATTTTTTATTGCCCTTGATGATAATCAACAACCTCTTGGTTTTATTCAGCTCTATCCGCGTCTTTCGTCCTTACAATTACAGCGCTATTGGCAGTTAACAGATATTTTTGTCCTACCTAATTCTAATTATGCGGATATCTACACCGCACTTGTAGCAAAAGCGAAAGAGTTTGTACGTTACACACAATCTACACGTTTGGTTGTGGAACAAGGGCAACAGCAACAGGCTATTCTCGAAGCTGAAGGATTTAAAATCAATCCAAAGAAAACGATTTTTGAGCTGAATCTATAACGCTTTTAACTTGTTCATTTGCTAAAAGAGAAAATTTGTATCCTTCGCAGCAGTACCTTATTTGTTTCAGTTTCTGATTTCAATAATATGCAATATTGGGCAAGGATGATGAGCTGCGATTATTGTTAAAAAATTATTGGTGTGGTTTTATTAAGCTCGTTTTTGAGCAACATTTGTGAGCCATACTATTCAACAAGAAGATAACAACGCAGAAACTATCCGATTTGTTTACTCAGATCAGAAGAGGCAACATTCAGGGCTATATTTATTAACCTCAAATAGAAAATCAATTCTTACTATATGTTAAGAAGCCAGATACAATTTCGGGGATTATTTTGGGATTTGGAACTAAAATCTGTTTGTGTCGATTGAGCTCGCCTTTTTCTAAGACAATGCTACTTTTAGGCACTTTAAATGTTTTACTTAAAAATTTGAGTAAGTGAGCATTAGCTTGCCCATCAATTGGTGGTGCAGTGATTGTGATTTTGAGCTCGTCATCGTGCAAGCCAACAATTTGATCTTTGCTAGCTTTCGGTTGCAGAAAGATCCGCAACCGCAAGTTTTCACCTTGTTTTTCTATTGCTGCCATAAACTCGTAAGAAATTAACCGCACTTAATAGCTTGCTAACGCCCAATAAATGCCGAAGAGGTCATTTAACACACTGTTTAAGAAGAAAAGTGCAAAGGCTAATACCATTGGGGAAAAATCCAACATTCCTGTATTTGGTAGAATGCGTTGAATTGGGCGAAGTAATGGGTATGTTAATTGGGCTAACACAAATTGCATTGGGTTTTCACCACGATTGAACCAGCTCATTACTGCCCCAATTAATAATACATAGAAAACTGCCTTCCCAAAGGTACGCACAAGAGTAAGTGTGCCAATAAAAAGATAATCTAGCCATTCAGCATTAGCGATAAATAAATTACCGACTAAATGAGCGAGTGGGAATTTAATGCTGAATAAGACAAACGCCAACACTAATGCTGATAAATTGATATTTTTAATGGTGGGAATCATCGCACTCAATGGATTTAATATAGGCTGTGTGATTTTCACCAAGCTTTGTGAAATTGGGTTGTAAAAATCTACACGGCTAAATTGGAACCATGCTCGTAATACTAAAATTAGCCCATAAATATCAATGAGCATAAATACTAATAATTGTAATGAATTCATTGTTTTTCCTTAAATTATAACCAACCTTTGCGTTTGAAATACCAATATGGTGCAAAAGCAGCTAGTGCCATCAATCCAAGCGCCATTGGATAACCAAATTTAAGACCTAATTCTGGCATAATCTCAAAGTTCATACCATAGTTAGATGCAACTAATGTTGGAGGGAGGAAAATTACTGAGACAACTGAGAAGATTTTGATAATTCGGTTTTGCTCAATACTAATAAAACCCATTGCTGCTTGCATTAGGAAGTTGACACGTTGGAAGAGTGATTCGTTGTGCGGTTGTAGCGACTCAATATCACGTAAGATTTCGCGAGCCTGCTCTAACTGATTTGCGGGTAAGCGCGTTTTACGTACTAAGAAACTTAACGCTCGTTGGGTATCCATTAAGCATAGACGTACTTTTGAACTAGTGTCTTCTTGTTCTGTGAGGGTAGCAAGCGCTTCGTCAAAGGCTTCTCCTTGTTTACCGTCTAAAATTACGCGACTTAATTTTTCTAAATCAGAGTACACCGTTTCGATAACATCTGCTAATTGCTCAATTTTGGTTTCGAACAAATCGAGTAACACTTCATAAGCGTTACATTCCACGAGACGTTGCGCACGTGAGCGCATACGATACAGACGGAATGCAGGTAATTCACGATCACGTAAGGTAAATAGACGACCATCACGTACAGTGAATGCCACACTGGCAAGGTCGGCGTAATCCTCTTCGTCTTCACAATAAAAGAATGAGTGAAGGTGTAAGCCGTCTTCATCTTCGAAGAAACGTGCAGATGCCTCAATATCTTCTAATTCAAGGAATGTAGCAAGGCTTTGCCCTAAACCTTCTTGTAAAATTTCACGCTCTTCGCTAGTCGGTTCGAGTAAATCAAGCCAAATTGCGGCGTTGAGCTGTGTATTTTCAGCCTCATCAATACGAACTAGGCGAGCGTCTTCAAGTGCAAAAGCATTAATCATTTTGTCATACTCCTTTGCTGGATTATGAACAACGCAATGAACAAAAGAAATCAAACGAAATCTTTATCTAGAGAGAATTCTATGTAAGTGTAGTTAATTTTCATTCGTTTGATTAGGGTTATTGAGATTTCAATGACCTGAAAAAGATGCCGAATAAAGCGGTGTTAGATAAGATTTATCAGCGAACTCTCGCCGATATTAAAAGAATGGCGAAAGTTACAGTAAAAACTCAATTCGGTATCGACTGTGACTGTCCAAAGTGTGTGTCCTCATATTACTAAATCGTGGCGAATGTTACGCTTGAAAGCTTGATTCGTCAAGGTTTTATGATATGGAATAAGCAATTATTCATACAGAAAAACAAAAAGGCGAACAACTCTGTTCGCCTAATAGAGTAATTAATTGAGATGACTAGGCATCTTTTGCAGGATATTCCCACCAAATGTCAAATAATTGACTGATTTCAATTTGTTGTAAGCCGTTTTTCTCTAACCACTCTTTTACTAAAGTGCGGTGGTTTTCATCACATTTTCCAACAGCTTCTAAACAAACTAGACCTTCCCAATGTAAGTAACCACTACCTTCGTAAGCTAAGCCATTTGGTTGGATCACTTCACGAATAAAACGATCAACTACTTCATCAATTTGCTCAATGGCAGTGCCGTCAGCAAATTGCCAGTTCACTAAAAAACCTAATTCTTGGAACTCTGCAAGGTGCATTTTTTTACGTTGTCTTTTGTTACGTTTAATCGCCATTCTCGATTCTCCTCTCTGTTGGCTGATAAAATTCTGTCGGTAAATTATGCCACGACTTAGTCTGAAAGTGCGGTCTATTTTTTATTTTTTTGTGAAATATAAATCCCACACACCATGGCCTAAACGGTGACCACGTTGTTCGAATTTCGTCAAAGGGCGAAAATCGGGGCGTGGAATATAATCATTTGTTTCTGAGGTATTGTGTAAACTTTCTGCTTGTTGTAGCACTTCAAGCATATGTTCAGCGTAATTTTCCCAGTCTGTTGCCATATGGATAAACCCACCTTGTGTCAGTTTTTGTATCACTTTTTCAACAAAGTGCGGTTGCACAATTCGGCGTTTGTGATGCTTTGCTTTATGCCAAGGATCTGGGAAGAATAACTGTAGCCCCTCTAAACTGGCATCTGCAATACAATCACGTAAAATTTCGGTAGCATCGTGGCAAATTACACGTAAGTTTTTTACGCTTTTTTCGATTGCATTTGCAATACAAGCGCCTACTCCGGGTGTATGTACTTCAATCCCTAAATAATTACGATCGGGATTTTGCAATGCCATTTCGACTAAAGAGTGTCCCATTCCAAAGCCAATTTCTAATACAACAGGGTTGTCATTGCCATAAATTTTTTTGAAATCGAAAGGTTCGTTTTGGTGTTCTAAACCATAAAAGCCCCAGTTTTGATTCATTGCATTTTTTTGAAATTCACTTAAACGACCAGTGCGTAGTACAAAACTGCGAACTTTACGTTTATAGCGACCGTCTTCGGTAAATTCTGCTACTTCAACAGTTTTTCGTTTTTGATCGGCAAAGGTTGGTTGATTGTTTGAATCTTGATTATTAAATGACATATTTTTTGTTTATAATGATCTGAGTTGCTGGGAATTATACGGGGTTTGCTGAAAAACACAAAACTTGTCATTGTTGATGCAAACTTTTACTTCAATCTTTGTGGGAAAGGAATTTTATATGCCTCAAAAATATCCAAAACCAATGATATATCTTCACTGGCTCACGTTGTTATTTGTGTTAACCGCGTATTTTACAGGGGATTATCCACCAGGTGATGGTGTTGTAGGTGAAATCCACGTGTTGAGTGGAATCATAATCGTTATTTTATTGTTACTACGCATTGTTTTACGAATGTTTTATCGTAATGCGCAGCCAGAACACAACCTTTCACGCTTGCAGCATATCGCAGCACATTCGGTACAAATGCTGTTATATATTTGTATGGCACTCACACCAGTGGTGGGATATTTAACGTTAACTGCAGATGTTGATGATTTTATGTTATTTAGCTGGAATTTGCCTTATTACAGTGTCGATTTTTCTCTTGGGAAAGCGCATAAATGGTTAGCAAATAGCTTTATTGCTTTAGCGGGAATGCACGCTGCAGCTGCTTTATTTCATCACATTGTGTTGAAGGATAATGTACTGAAAAGTATGTCACCTCATTAATTTTTATTAAAAGTGCGGTCAATTTTTAAGATTTTTTAGACATTGATCGTACAAGATTTTTCGGATTTTTATCGCACTTTTTTAATTATGCTTGCTAAATCTTCCCCTGATGCCCCTTTTGCTTCAGCTGTTTTAACTTGGTATGATAAATTTGGTCGTAAACATTTGCCTTGGCAACAAAACAAAAGCTTATATGGAGTTTGGTTATCTGAGGTAATGTTGCAACAAACCCAAGTAGCGACAGTGATTCCCTATTTTGAACGTTTTGTCGAAACTTTTCCAAATGTGACCGCACTTGCTAATGCACCACTTGATGAAGTACTCCACCTATGGACAGGGCTTGGTTATTACGCTCGAGCCAGAAACTTACATAAAGCGGCTCAAACAATTCGTGATCAATATGCAGGTGAGTTCCCTACTGAGTTTGAAAAAGTGCTGGCGTTGACAGGTGTTGGGCGAAGCACCGCAGGCGCAGTACTTTCTTCTTGTTTAGATGCACCTTATCCGATTTTAGATGGTAATGTAAAACGTGTCTTAGCGCGTTATTTTACTGTTGCAGGTTGGCCAGGTGAGAAAAAAGTCGAGGATAAATTGTGGCAACTGACTGAAGAAGTGACTCCGACCTCTCAAGTGGCGAATTTTAACCAAGCAATGATGGATCTTGGTGCAATGGTGTGCACGCGTTCTAAACCGAAATGCAACCTTTGTCCATTAAGAGCTTATTGCCAAGCTAACTTACAACAAAATTGGCAAGATTATCCGGGCAAAAAGCCGAAAAAAAACTTACCCGAGCGAGAAAGTTATTTCTTAATTTTAGCGTCACAAGGTAAAGTTGCATTAGAACAGCGTGAAAATTCGGGGATTTGGGGGGGATTATATTGTTTTCCTCAATTTGAAACCAAAGACAATTTGATCGCTTTTTTAAAATACAGAGGTATTCGGTATTATCAAGAATGGACAGTATTTCGTCATACATTTAGCCATTTTCATTTAGATATTTATCCAATTTATGTGGATCTTGATTTTCAACCGAAAGATCAAGAACGCGCAGATTGGAAAAAAGTGGCAGGAAATGGCACGCAATATGAATCAAATGTATTCAGTGCGGTCAAATATTGGTATGATCCGCAAAATCCAGAGCAAATCGGACTGGCAACGCCAGTGAAGAATCTATTAATACAATTTATAAGGAATTATTATGGCTAGAACTGTATTCTGTGAATATCTCAAACAAGAGGCTGATGGCTTAGATTTTCAGCTTTATCCAGGCGAGTTAGGCAAACGCATTTTTGACTCAATCAGCAAACAAGCGTGGGGAGAGTGGCTGAAAAAACAAACGATGCTTGTGAATGAGAAAAAACTGAATATGATGAATGCCGATCACCGAAAACTATTAGAAGAAGAAATGGTGAATTTCTTATTCGAAGGTAAGGATGTTCATATTGAAGGCTATGTTCCTCCAGCGGAATAATTAACGATGAAAAAATATATTATTTGTGCCTTAATCCCTTTCCTTTTTGCTTGTGGTGGCTCAACTCCACATAAAAAGTTCAATCCTTTCGATGAGGCCTTTGCAAAAGACACTCGTGGTTTAGATATTTTAACCGGGCAATTCTCCCATAATATTGATCGTATCTGGGGAGTGAATGAATTATTAGTGGCAAGCCGTAAAGATTATGTGAAATATACAGACCGTTTCTATACACGTAGCCACGTGAGCTTTGATGAGGGCACGATTACCATTGAAACGCAAAGCGATGCTCGTCATTTACATAATGCCATCGTGCATACCTTGTTAATGGGTTCTGATGCAAACGGTATTGATTTATTTGCTTCAGGTGATGTGCCAATTAGCTCTCGCCCGTTCCTTGTGGGACAAGTAATTGACCATTTAGGTGGATCTATTACTAACACAACTATTGCAGGCAATTTTGCCAATTATTTATTGCAAAATAAATTACAAAGTCGTCGTTTAAGTAATGGGCATACAGTGCAATATGTGGTGATCCCAATGATTGCAAACCACGTTGCTGTGCGTGCACAGAAATATTTACCGTTAGTGCGAAAAATAGCGCGTCGTTACAATATGGATGAAAGTCTGATTCTCGGGATTATGCAAACCGAGTCGAGCTTTAACCCTTATGCGATTAGCTATGCCAATGCAATTGGTTTAATGCAAGTAGTACCAAATACAGCAGGACGTGATATTTTCCAATTGAAAGGTCAAGGTGGACAACCGTCAAAAGCGTATTTATTTGATCCAGAGAAAAATATTGATGCGGGGGTATCGTATTTATGGATTCTACAAAATAAATATTTAGACGGTATAACCAACCCAACGTCAAAACGTTTTGCGATGATTTCTGCTTATAACAGTGGGGCAGGTGCTGTGTTAAGAGTGTTTGATGAAGATAAAGCAACTGCGGTACAAAAAATCAATAGCTTATATCCTGAGCAAGTGTATCGTATTTTAACTACTCAACATCCATCTGCTCAAGCGAGAAATTACCTGTTGAAAGTCGATCAGGCACAAAAAAGCTATCGTGTAAGACGATAACTTTATCTTTTGAATGAAAAATGCTCGCTTAATCTTTTATGATAGTGAGCATTTTTGTTATTTATTTTTAATAAAAAAACATAAAAAACAGTAAAATTTGTGTTATTTTTACACTTTTAGTTTGTTAATTATGCAACCGAATAAAAAAATACAATTTTTTTTAATTTAGGTGTTGACTTAAACATGAAAAAAACGTTTAATACGCACCACTGATGAGTTGCCTCGATAGCTCAGTCGGTAGAGCAGGGGATTGAAAATCCCCGTGTCGGTGGTTCGATTCCGCCTCGAGGCACCACTTTTCCTCCTTAGTTCAGTCGGTAGAACGGCGGACTGTTAATCCGTATGTCGCTGGTTCAAGTCCAGCAGGAGGAGCCAAATTACTAAAGCCCGCTAATAAAAAATAGCGGGTTTTTTCATTTCAGATTCTTTTATTTTTCTGACCGCACTTTTTCTCTTTCTTACTACTTCAGTTTGAATTTTCCTGTCATAGCGTATTTTGAATTAAGAAATTTATTATGCCGTGTTTTGTCGCTCTCATTGGTTAATATCATCTCATAGAAAGAAATCAATATTTGACTTGCTGGAGGTTATGATGAGTTAAGTATACTTTGCTTATCAGCACCTTCTTAAGCTACTTTTATTCTTCTAGTATTCCAACTAAATCAGTTGCTTTAGATCAATGAAGAATAAGTTGGGGCTATTTTTTACCCGATTTATATCTTTGATGAAAAGGCTATTTGTTGAAATTGTATGAAATTTCTGTACAGTTTTTAGTATAGATATTGACTTACATCGATATTAGCAATTGTATTAGTTGAATTAAGGAGTTTATATGGAAACAGTACAACTTTGTCTTTATTTACTGGCAGCTTATTTCATTTTTGCTAAGCCGGAAAAAGAAAAAATTGCTTATCGTATTACCTGTTTTGTGGTGATCAGTGCATTTTTTGTTTTTTTCATGGCGACCAAAGCGATGATTTTACCTGGTGTTAATTATTAGTTTTGGAGAAGATAAAAATGAATGAAAAAGTGTTTAATAGCATATTGAGCTTATCTGCTCTAGTTATCGCAATTGTGCTAGGTGTCGCCTCTTTTTATTTAGGATTTATTGATAAAGAATCACCTTGTATCCTTTGTTGGGCTCATCGAATGTTGATGATTGGTACAGTTATGTTTGCTTTTATGATTGTCAGATATGGGCCAAAACCGAAATATGTTGGGTGGATTATATTTATTGGTGTTTTTGGGATGTTTGCTGGTTTCAGACATTCCTCGGGTAGCTTTGCTTGGGATATTCATCAAGGATGGTGGGCTGAAATTTTAGGTGCACATACTTATACTTGGCCAATTGTAATTCAGGGCGTAGTGTTAGTTTTTACCGCATTATTATTTTTGTTTACTAAGAATGTTTATAGTTTTGTGAGTGAGTCTTATAAACCATTTAGCAAGTTGACAAAAACCACAATGGTTGCCTTTATGGTTGTGGTGGCAGGTAATATTGTGCAAGCATTTATTAGTACTGGTTATCCACCAAATATGGGGGTTGGTAATCCAACAAGATTGTCATTTAATCCTGATTATTGGTATTGGACAACCGATAGTTGGAAACGCCTAAATCGCCCAACTGGATTTCGTAACTCTTGGGATGTAGAGCAACCTGATCTACCAAGCCAACCTTCAACTCAGCAATTTATTCTTGATTCTGCACAGGCACCATTAGTTTCAACTAATAAACTTGCAGTGATTAAACAAGATAAAATTAAAGTTCCACTTAATGCTCCAGCAACGGATATTGCATTTAATGGTGCTGATAAATATCTCGTGACAACAGAAAAATGGGGACTATATTTACTTGATAATGCATTAGAAAATGTGAAACGCTTTGCCGTATTAGATCACTTAAATGGTGCAAATGGTAGAGTTCCTGTTGGAAGTGCCTTTTTTAGTGAAACTGAATTTGGTGTTTTAGGTTGGAATAAGATCTTTGTCTTCTTTAAAGAAGATGATACTCGTACCGCAAAACAAAATTTCCCAAGTTTTATTGAAGGGCTAGATCAATATTCAGTAACTGCACGAGGTGCATACAACACCGTCAGAGCAAGAATGCATCACGTGTTATCAATGGCATACTTGCCTGAAAATAATAGTGTATATTCTGCAACAGTACCAAGTATGAAACATAAAAAACTGATTATTTCTCGTTTTGATAAAAGAGATAATTTGCTTTCTGAAGAATTCATACCTGCTGTAAAAGACGGAATGACATTGAGAGAAGGAAAAGCGTTAGCTGATTACTATATTATGGGGCTCACAGCGCATGACGGTGCATTATATGCGGTGAGTAAACAATTCTCACAAGTACTGAAAATAGATCCGGTAAGCAAACAAATCACTCAAGTTTATGAGTTTAGTGGAATTATGAATCCACAAGGTATTACATTCAAAGATGGTGTAATGCAAATTCTAAGCTACGAAAATGGCGAAAATATTTTATATTCATTGAGTGAATAATTGCGGATTTAGCAATTAAAAAAGCGTGATATTAATCACGCTTTTTTCTATCAAAATTTTTATTGTGCGACTTGGTTAATTGCATTTGCTATTTCTTGATCACGATAGATCGAATTCACCACTTCATTAAATGTTTCGCCTAGCACTTTTTGGATTTCAGGATTTTTTGCTGAAAATGCGCCAGAGTAAGAGCGGTTAGCATTAATGTTTTTACTAAATTGACCTTTTGCACCTTGTACGTGAACAGTCACTTGCACTTTGCTATCTAAGTTATAGCGTAGGCTACCTTGTTCTACATTTGCATAGAAAGCGTTGATGTCCACTGTCACAGATGCATTAGAGTTTTGCGCTTGTCCAATGCGGAAACCTTTGCTGACTAAGTCTTGTTGTTGTATTTGTTGAAATAATTGCGTTACATTCGGCGAAGCTGTTAATTTCACTAACTGGCCATCAGCCGTATAACTTGCGATTTCTTGTTGTGGACGCATATCACGAACATTCACAAAAACGACCGCACTTTGGTGTACATTCATTACTGCTGTTGGTGGTGGCGGGGTAAAAGTTAAAGTATTTGGTTGAGATTGGCACGCAGTGAGTAAAATTGCACTTGAGATTAATGCACCGAATGCTAAACGTTTAATTTGTTTCATAATGTCCTCAATGAAATAAATGGGGTGAATATTTCGATTCACCGATAAAAGAAACATCACATTATTCTTGCAAAGTTGCTGTGGAATGTATAGCCTTTAACATTGGATTTTAAATAAATATTTAGGAAATCAAAATGTCAAAACAAGCTGAGCTTACTACGCGATTATCGCAAGCATTTGCACCGCACTTTTTACAGGTGGAAAACGAAAGTCACATGCATAGTTCAGGGCGTGGTGCTGATTCGCATTTTAAAGTGGTTTTAGTCAGTGATTGCTTTGAAGGGTTAACGAAAGTTGCACGTCATCGTAAAGTATATCAATTTTTAGCTGAAGACTTGCAAAAAGGTATTCATGCTCTCGCTTTACACTTGTATAACAAAGCAGAATGGCAAGCATTAAATGAGACTTTTCCTAAATCACCTAATTGCCTTGGTGTTGGACAATAGTTGTCATGCAATAAAAACCGCACTTTAAGATGGCTAAAAGTGCGGTTGCTTTTTAGAAAATTGCGTTAGATTACTTAGTATTCTTTCGATTTTTCTTTATCAACAACAACAGGATCAACATAATAGAACTCTGGTAGTTCTTGTTTGTTCAATTTTTTCAAAATACTTTCAATAGCGACAGCTACTTGTTTTTTAGGTAGTTGATCAATGGTATTTTGCATTTTTCCTTGTTTTACATAGTCAATCGCAAGTGGAATACCATCATAGCCTGCAACGAGAACTTTTCCTGCTAAGCCTGCATTTTCAATCGCAGTAACCGCGCCAATCGCCATATTATCATTCGCTGCGAAAATACCTTTGATATTTGGATGAGCAGTTAAAATATTCGTTGTCACATTAAGGGCTTGTTCAGTTTCCCAGTTAGCTGATTGCGAAGCAACGACTTTAATATCTTTTGCTTCTGCAAATGCTTTAAGCGCACCTGCTTTGCGCTGTTCACCATTATCCACACCAGGAATGCCTTCTAAAATAGCGACATCACCCGTATTATTTAACGCTTCTGCCAGATTTTTTGCTGCGAGATAACCACCATGGAAGTTATCGACACCAACATAATTAAATTTGAGTCCTGCTTTCTTAGTCGCCTTTTCATCTAAGCGTACATCTAAATCAATAATTGGGATCCCTGCTTTTTCTGCTTTTTGAAAAGCAGGAATAAATGCAATAGAGTCATTTGGAGTAACAATAATTCCATCTACTTTCTTAGCAATCATGTTTTCTACTAGACCTACAAGCTGTTCAGTAGAGTCCTCTTTTTCAGCGACTTGCACAATAAGATCAATATTGACCTCTTTTGCTTTTTCTTCTGCACCTTGTCGCATAGTGATAAAGTATTCATTACTTAGGGTTTTCATTAGCAACGCGATTTGTGGCTTTTCAGCTGCCAATGCGGAACTTGATAATGCGATGAGTAATGCTGTTGCAGTTATCGTTTTCTTGAAAAGTGTTGACACCATTATCTATCTCCTCTAAGAGTGAATTAGGAAGTTTCAGTATAGACAGATTAAAATTTTCAAACCGTGACTTCTTTCACATTTTTTGTACTCAGTTTAAATTATGCTATCAATTGAAACTGAATAAAGTATGGATTTATTTTATGGAACGTAAAAATTGCATATTGAAGCTAAAAAATATTGATAAAAGTTTTTTTGGTGTGCCTATTCTGAAAGATATAGATATGGATATTTATGCAGGTGAAGTTCATTGCTTAGTGGGCGAAAATGGCGCTGGAAAATCAACGCTATGTAAGATTATTGCAGGTATTTATTCTTTTGAACAAGGAGAAATGTTTTTTGAGGGAAAACCTTATTCTCCACAAAATGTAAAAGAAGCACAAGCGATAGGTATTGGATTCATACATCAAGAATTAATGTTAGTGCCACAATTGTCTGTACTAGAAAATATTTTTTTAGGAAATGAACAGGTGGAATATTGTGGAAAAATGGATTGGTCGGCTATGCGGCAAAAAACGCAACAAATTATTAATGAATTAGAGCTAGACATTGATCCTGATGCTAAGGTTGCCGAATTATCTATTGCTCAGCAGCAAATGGTAGAAATTGCAAAAGCGGTCTTTAGTGAATATAAAGTAATTATTTTTGACGAACCCACCTCCTCAATCTCAAGAAAAAATACTCAAACTCTTTTTAAAATCATCCATCAGTTAAAAGAAAAAAATGTGGCAATGATTTATATCTCTCATCGTCTTGAGGAATTTAAATTTATTGCGGATAAAGTAACTGTTTTAAGAGATGGCCAATTGACTGGCACAATGGCTTATAGTGAAACATCGCCAGATGAAATTGTGAGATTAATGGTTGGGCGTGAAATTAATTTTTCAGCGTATCAACGTAATTATGTGCCAGTGAAAGAAGTGTTACGTATTAAGAATTTGACTAATCAACATATTAAGAAACCAGCCTCTTTTGTTTTACATGAAGGGGAAATCCTTGGCTTCGCAGGTTTGGTTGGTGCTGGACGAACAGAGCTATTAAGAGCAATTTTTGGTGCTGATGATGCGCAGGGAAATATTTCCGTTTTTGGAAAACATGTCCAAATTCGCTCTCCTGAAGATGCTGTCCAACATAAAATTGGTTTCATCACAGAAGATCGAAAACAGCAGGGTTTAGTATTAGGACTCAGCATTAGAGAGAATATCACATTGCCAATTTTAAAACGTTTTTGGAATGGGTTTGTTTTAAATAAAGCGTTGGAAAGTAAAGTGGCAGAAGAAAATCGGCAAAAATTACGCATTGCTTCTCAAAATCAAGAGCAAATCACTAAAACACTTTCAGGAGGTAACCAACAAAAAGTGATCATTGCGCGTTGGTTAGAAAGTGGCGTTAAGATTTTGTTTTTCGACGAACCAACACGAGGTATTGATGTTGGTGCAAAATCAGAAATTTATGATTTGATGCGTGAATTCACAAATAAGGGTGGTTCTATTGTTATGGTTTCTTCAGATTTACCTGAGTTGATTACGATGTCTGATAGAGTGATTGTGATGCGACAAGGTGCAATTGTTAAAGAAGTAACCGATAAATCAGAGATTTCAGAAGAAAATTTAATGCGTTTAATGATTGGTGTAGATGAGTAGGTGGGCTATGACAAGTTTAAGAAAAGTCTTTTCAAAATTAGGAATCGGCATCATTTTGCTACTTATGATTATTGGTATGTCGTTTAGTTCAGATGTGTTTCTATCTGCCAATAACATTATGAATATTTTATTACAGGTGTCTATCATTTGCGTGATTTCCGTAGGGATGACTTATGTGATTTTAACAGGGGGGATTGATTTATCTGTCGGTTCTATTGTTGCGTTAAGTGCGGTATGTTTAGGAGTATTTACTCATTGGGGAATGAATTGGTTAGGTGAAACTCCCTCAAGTCTTGCAGTGCTGTTAGTCGTCATTGCTGCTGTATTAGGTGCTATTTTTGTAGGTGTGCTTTGTGGTTATGTGAATGGTTTAGTGATTGTTTATGGTAAAGTTACTCCTTTTATTACTACATTAGGAATGATGGGGATTGCTAGAGGATTAGCATTAACTATTTCAGATGGAAAAACTATTTATAATTTTCCAGATATGCTACGTTTTTTAGGAAATGGGCGAATCTCTTTAACTGAAACTTTTGCTATCCCAGTTCCTGTTATTATTGCTGCAATTGTTGTTTTAGTGAGTTTTTATGTATTGACTCAGACTATGTTTGGAAGACAAATTTATGCCTTAGGTGGTAACCGTGAGGCAGTGCGTTTATCTGGTATTAATGTTGAAAAACTGGAAATTAAAGCTTACGTGATTAACGGAGCATTGGCTGCAGTTGGTGCTGTTATTTTAGTGGGACGATTAAATGCAGCGCAGCCTATTGCAGGTAATGGTTACGAACTAGATGCAATTGCAGCTACAGTGATTGGTGGTACAAGCTTAATTGGTGGTGTTGGATCAGTAATTAGCACTTCAATCGGCGCATTAATTATGGGGGTGCTACAAAATGGGCTGACTTTGTTAAATGTAACATCTTATTTACAGCGTTTAATCATTGGTTTAGTGATTATTTTAGCGGTTTTTTTGGATCAACTGCGTCGTGGAGAAGTGTCTACTCAGCGTTTGAAACGTTTGTTTTTTAGAGAATAGTCATAGCTATGTTACCTAGTTAACCTTGAAGCTTAGCTAGGTCGTATTTTTCCTTTCTTATTTACCTTTCGATATAGGTGTAATACTTATTTTATAAATGAATAAAAAATGGTCACGAATTAGGTGGGTATTTTATAACACTTTATGAGTAACCTTGAGTTTTCTTATTTGCGTAAAATTTGACCTTCTTCAAAAAAATCATTTTTTTTAACTAAAATTTAAGAAAAAAAACTTGGGAAAGTGGCACGAACGTTATTATTTAGTTAAAATAAAGCGTTTTATTTTAGCAAAATTTTAACGTTTGTATTTTGAACAATTTCAATGTAACTAGTGATGTTCAAAATAGAAACGACAACAGAATTTGAGTTTTAATTTATGTGAAATTAAGCGAGAGCTTGTGGTCGCTTTTAAGCTATTTGCAGGTGCTTGCTGAAATCATTACTCAAGACGAGGTTACAGTTATTTAGACTGTAGCTATATTTTTAATCTGACTAAAAGTAGTGCAAACAATATGATTACGATTAAAAAAGGCTTGGATCTTCCTATTGCAGGGAAGCCGGAGCAGGTAATCCGTGATGGCAATGCTATCACCGAAGTTGCTTTGCTTGGTGAAGAGTATGTGGGAATGCGTCCTTCAATGAAGGTTCGCGAAGGTGATGTCGTGAAGAAAGGTCAGGTTCTTTTTGAAGATAAAAAGAACCCTGGCGTGATGTTTACTGCACCTGCAAGTGGTACTGTAACTGCGATTAACCGTGGTGCTAAGCGTGTTTTACAATCTGTTGTAATTAAAGTTGAGGGTGATGATCAAATCACTTTTGAAAAATATTCAGCGGATCAATTAACACAGCTTACTTCAGAGCAAGTTCGTCAAAATTTACAAACTTCAGGATTATGGACCGCACTTCGTACACGCCCTTTCAGTAAAGTACCAGCAGTTGATGCGGCGCCTGCATCAATTTTCGTGAATGCAATGGATACCAATCCATTAGCGGCTGATCCTCAAGTGGTTTTACAAGCGAATGAGGAAGATTTCCTAAACGGTTTAACAGTATTAAGTCGTTTACACGAAGGTAAAGTGTATCTTTGTAAGGCTGCAGGTGCGACCGTGCCAACAGTAAGTCTTGCAAATGTGGAAGTGAAAGAATTTGCTGGTCCACACCCTGCAGGTTTAAGTGGTACACACATTCACTTCATTGATCCGGTAAGTGCAACAAAATTCGTTTGGTATGTGAATTACCAAGATGTGATTGCGATGGGTAAATTATTCACAACAGGTGAATTAAATGTGTCTCGAGTGGTTGCGTTAGCAGGTCCTCAAGTGAAAAATCCAGCGTTAGTACGTACAGTCTTGGGGGCTAACTTATCCCAATTAACTGCAAACGAATTGAAAGATGGTGAGAACCGTGTGATTTCAGGTTCAGTTTTAAGTGGTGCGAAAGCATTTGGACCAGTAGATTATTTAGGTCGTTATGCATTACAAGTGTCAGTGATTTTGGAAGGTCGTGAGAAAGAGTTTCTTGGCTGGATTATGCCTGGTGCAAATAAATTCTCAATTTCTCGTACAGTATTGGGTCACTTCTCTAAGAAATTATTTAATTTTACAACCGCACTTAATGGTGGTGAGCGTGCAATGGTACCCATTGGTGCTTATGAGCGTGTAATGCCATTGGATATTATTCCAACATTATTGTTACGTGACTTAGCATCTGGTGATACAGATTCTGCTCAAGCATTAGGCTGTTTAGAGCTAGATGAAGAAGATTTAGCACTTTGTACTTTCGTTTGCCCTGGTAAAAATGAATACGGTGCATTCTTACGTCAAGCTTTAGATAAGATCGAGAAGGAAGGTTAAAAATGGGTTTAAAACATTTTTTAGAGAAAATTGAACCTGCGTTTTTACCTGGTGGTAAATATGAAAAATGGTATGCATTGTTTGAAGCAACTGCAACTTTTTTATATACGCCAGGTACAGTAACGCATAAAGCTTCTCACGTGCGTGATGCGTTAGATTCAAAACGTATGATGGTGCTAGTATGGCTTGCATTGTTCCCTGCGATGTTCTATGGAATGTATAACGTTGGCGCACAAGCAATTTTAGCGACAGATGCATTAGGTACATTACAACAATCAATCGCAAATAACTGGCAATATGCCTTAAGTAGCGCATTAGGTGCAGATTTAACAGCATCAGCTGGTTGGGTGAGCAAAATGTTGTTAGGCGCAACATACTTCTTGCCAATTTACTTAACTGTATTCTTAGTGGGTGGCTTCTGGGAAGTATTATTCGCAATGGTACGTAAGCACGAGATCAATGAAGGTTTCTTCGTAACTTCGATTCTTTTAGCTTTGATCGTGCCGCCAACATTACCGTTATGGCAAGCAGCATTAGCAACTACTTTCGGTGTTGTTGTTGCAAAAGAAATCTTTGGCGGTGTGGGCAAAAACTTTATGAACCCAGCCTTAGCTGCACGTGCATTCTTGTTCTTTGCTTACCCAGCTCAAATTTCAGGTGACACAGTCTGGGTTGCAGCAGATGGCTTCTCTGGTGCAACAGCACTTTCACAATGGGCAGTAGGTGGCGAAGCAGGCTTAAAACACGTAGTTACTGGTCAGCCAATTACTTGGATGGACGCATTCATTGGTAACATCCCAGGTTCTATTGGTGAAGTTTCAACACTTGCATTATTAATTGGTGCAGCTGTGATTGTATTCGCACGTATTGCATCTTGGCGTATCATCGCTGGTGTTATGATCGGTATGGTAGCAGTATCAACACTCTTTAATTTTGTTGGTTCTGATACAAACCCATTATTTGCAATGCCTTGGTATTGGCATTTAGTGCTGGGTGGTTTCGCACTTGGTATGTTCTTTATGGCAACAGATCCAGTTTCAGCAGCGTTCACTAACAAAGGTAAGTGGTGGTACGGTATTTTAATTGGTGCAATGGCAGTGTTGATTCGCGTAGTTAACCCAGCATACCCAGAAGGTATGATGTTAGCGATCTTATTTGCTAACTTGTTTGCACCAGTATTTGATTACTTAGTGGTTCAAGCCAATATTAAACGTCGGAGAGCTCGCAATGTTTAAGAATAAAGATAGCGTTGGCGGAACACTTCTCGTCATTGTGTTATTGAGTTTAGTTTGTTCTATTATCGTGGCTGGTTCTGCGGTATTACTAAAACCGACTCAAATTGAACAAAAAGAATTAGATAAGCAAAAAAATATTTTAAGTGTTGCTGGTTTACTAAAAGATGGTACTAAAGCAAGTGAAATCAAAACGATCTACGCAAAAAATATTGAAGCACGCTTAGTTGATCTAAATACAGGTGATTTTGCACCAGCTCAACCAGGGTTTGATGCGGCGAAAGCAGTAAAAGATCCTGCGCAGAGCACAAAACTTTCAGTAGAAGACGATGTTGCGAATATTCGTGTTCGTGCAAATTTTGCTGAAGTGTATTTAGTGAAAGATGATACAGGTAATGTAACTCAAGTTGTTTTACCATTCTATGGTACTGGTTTATGGTCTGTAATGTACGGATTTATGTCAGTTCAACCAGATGGTAACACTGTAAATGGTATTACTTACTACGATCAAGGTGAAACCCCAGGGTTGGGTGGTGAAATTGAAAACCCGAAATGGCAAGCACAATTCCCAGGTAAAAAACTTTACACAGCGGATAACCAAATTGGTTTATTCGTAGGTAAAGGGGCATCAGCAAATGCTGAACACGGTATTGATGCAATTTCAGGTTCGACATTAACGAGTAACGGTGTGAATAATTCATTCAAGTTCTGGTTAGGTCAAAAAGGTTTCGGTCCTTTCTTAGCAAAACTTAAAGCAGGAGTGTTGAACAATGGCTGATACTAAAAAGTTAAAAGGCTTGTTGTTATCTCCAATTATGGACAACAACCCAATCGCATTGCAGATCTTAGGTATTTGTTCTGCTTTAGCGGTGACCACAAAGTTAGAAACTGCGGTTGTAATGACCTTAGCAGTGACCTTCGTAACAGCTTTCTCTAACTTATTTATTTCATTGATTCGTAACTATATTCCAAATAGCGTGCGTATTATCGTGCAAATGGCGATTATTGCTTCCTTGGTAATTTTAGTTGACCAAATCCTACGTGCTTATGCATACGGTTTATCAAAACAGCTTTCTGTTTTCGTGGGTTTGATTATTACAAACTGTATCGTAATGGGACGTGCAGAAGCTTTCGCAATGAAATCAGAACCAGTGGAAAGTTTTGTGGATGGCATTGGTAATGGCTTAGGTTATGGCGCAATCTTAATTTCGGTTGCATTTATCCGCGAATTGATTGGTTCAGGAAAATTATTTGGTATGACTGTTTTCCAAACTATCCAAGATGGTGGTTGGTATCAAACTAATGGTTTATTCCTACTTGCACCAAGTGCATTCTTTATTATAGGTTTTATTATTTGGGGTATCCGTACCTTAAAACCAGAGCAGGTGGAGAAATAGTCTATGGAACATTATATTAGTCTTTTCATTAAATCTGTCTTTATCGAAAATATGGCACTTTCTTTCTTCTTAGGGATGTGTACATTCCTTGCTGTATCGAAAAAAGTGTCGACTTCATTTGGTTTGGGGATTGCGGTTATCGTGGTATTAGGTATTGCCGTACCAGTAAACCAATTGGTTTATACCTATATTTTAAAAGACAGCGCATTGGTACAAGGTATTGATTTAAGCTTCTTAAACTTCATTACTTTTATCGGTGTGATTGCTGCATTAGTTCAAATTCTTGAAATGGTGCTTGATAAGTATTTCCCTGCGCTTTATAACGCATTAGGGATCTTCTTACCACTTATTACTGTGAACTGTGCGATTTTCGGTGGTGTATCATTTATGGTTCAGCGTGATTATAACTTCGCAGAATCTGTTGTTTATGGTTTAGGTGCCGGCACTGGATGGATGTTAGCAATTGTTGCACTTGCAGGAATTACTGAAAAAATGAAATATTCTGACGTACCAGCAGGTTTACGTGGTTTAGGTATTACTTTTATCACTGTTGGCTTAATGGCACTTGGGTTTATGTCATTCTCAGGTATTCAGTTGTAAGAAAGGGGATACAGAATGGAAATTACTCTTGGTATTGCAATGTTCACCGTTATTGTTTTGGCTTTAGCAGTGATTATTTTATTTGCTAAATCAAAATTAGTGAACTCAGGTGACATTACAATTGAAATTAACGACGATCCTAGCAAAGCAATTCATTTGCCTGCAGGTGGAAAATTATTAGGTGCCTTAGCAAGTAAAGGTATCTTCGTGTCTTCAGCTTGTGGTGGCGGTGGTTCTTGTGGCCAATGTTTAGTTAAAGTGACAGAAGGTGGTGGTGACATTCTCCCGACTGAACTTTCACATATTTCAAAACGTGAAGCAAAAGAAGGTTATCGCCTTTCTTGCCAAGTAAATGTGAAAAACAGCATGAAGGTTGAATTGCCAGAAGAAGTATTTGGTGTGAAAAAATGGGAATGTACAGTTATCTCTAATGATAACAAGGCGACTTTCATCAAAGAACTTAAATTAGCAATTCCTGAAGGTGAAGAAGTACCATTCCGCGCAGGTGGTTATATCCAAATCGAAGCTGATCCACATGTGGTTAACTATAAAGATTTTGATATTCCAGAAGAATATCATGAAGATTGGGATAAATATAACTTATGGCGTTATGTGTCTAAAGTCGATGAGCATATTATCCGAGCATACTCAATGGCTTCATATCCTGAAGAGAAAGGCATCATTATGCTTAATGTGCGTATTGCAACACCTCCACCAAATAACCCTGATGCCCCTCCAGGTCAAATGTCATCTTATATTTGGTCATTAAAAGCGGGTGATAAAGTGACTATTTCTGGTCCATTCGGTGAATTCTTTGCTAAAGAAACAGATGCAGAAATGGTATTTATCGGTGGTGGTGCTGGTATGGCGCCAATGCGTTCGCATATCTTTGACCAATTAAAACGCTTGAAATCAAAACGTAAAATGTCATTCTGGTATGGTGCTCGTTCTAAGCGTGAAATGTTCTATGTGGAAGATTTTGATACGTTACAAGCAGAAAATGATAATTTCGTATGGCATGTAGCACTTTCAGATCCACTACCAGATGATAACTGGGATGGCTATACAGGCTTTATTCATAATGTGCTTTATGAAAACTACTTGAAAAATCATGAGGCGCCAGAAGATTGTGAATATTATATGTGTGGACCGCCAATTATGAATGCATCGGTAATTAAGATGTTAAAAGATCTTGGTGTTGAAGATGAAAACATTCTATTAGATGACTTTGGTGGTTGATTTTCATCTGATAATACTGACAACTGAAATGTTGTCATAAAAAATTAAAGTGCGGTTGAATTTTACAATATATTGTAATATCGACCGCATTTCCCTTAAGAAAATTTGAAAATTTGGCTTTTGTGACATAAGACAGTGAGAAGAAAATTCAAATTTTCAAACTTTTGAAGAAAGGAATGAATCGTGAAATTAAAGCAAATTTTGTCGCGTTTTATGTTGTTAAGTATGAGTATTTTACTCATTGGCTGTAATAAAGCACCTGAAGTTGTGATATTACAGGGAAAAACAATGGGGACAACTTATAGTGTTAAATATATTGATGATGCTCAAATAAAACAACGTTCAAAGGATGTGCACGAAAAAATTGAATTGTTGCTACGTGATGTGAATAACAAAATGTCTACTTACATTGCAACTTCAGAGCTGAGTATGTTTAACCAAAGCACAAGGACAGAAGCTCCAATTGAGATCTCAAATGATTTAGGTATTGTGCTACAAGAATCCATCCGCCTGAATGCTATTACAGAGGGGGCGCTTGATGTCACTGTCGGTCCAATTGTCAATTTATGGGGATTTGGCCCAGAGAAAAGAAAGACTAATGAAAGTATGGATGATAAGGTACAAAAAGTTAAACAATGGATAGGTATTGATAAAATGAAGTTATACCACATTAATAATAAGTACCTATTACAAAAGACAATTCCACAGCTTTACATTGATTTATCTTCAATAGCAAAAGGATTTGGCGTAGATAAAGTTGCACAGTATGTGGAAAGTATTGGAGCAAAAAACTATTTGGTAGAAATTGGTGGTGAAGTACGTACCAAAGGCAAAAAGCTTGATGGTAAAGCGTGGCAAATCGCAATTGAAAAACCAACATTTGATGGTTCACGTGCGATTTCACAAATTGTTAGTTTAAAAGATATGGCAATGGCGACTTCAGGTAATTATCGTAATTATTTTGAAGAGAATGGTGAACGTTTTTCGCACGAGATCGATCCGAAAACAGGTTATCCAATTAAACATCGTTTAGCTTCTATTACAGTTATCACAGACTCCGCAATGACAGCAGATGGTTTAGCCACTGGGCTCTATGTATTAGGGGAAGAAAAAGCATTAGAAGTGGCAGAAAAATACAATTTACGAGTGTATTTGATTGTGAAAACAGATAATGGTTTTGAAGCGAGAATGTCTTCCGCATTTGAAAAACTGATTAATGATAAGTGATAGGAGATAATATGGGGCTTTTTTTAATTACATTTGGGATTTTCTTATTAGTCATTGCAGGAATGGCAATTGGTTATATATTTAAGAAAAAAACGATTGCAGGTAGTTGTGGTGGTATTTCTTCATTAGGTTTGAAAAAGGTTTGTGATTGTGAAGAGCCTTGTGATAACCTCAAAGCTAAATTAGCAATGGGTGATGAAGAAGCACAACAAGAGTACAATGAAAAATTTGTAAAAAATGAACCGCACTTTTATGAAGTAAAATAGTTTTATTCATCACATATTGATGAAAATTCGGATTAAGGGCTTTGTATCAGAAGTAAGGTGCAAAGCCCTTAACCCATATTAGTCTATAGTGATGAACTCAATATAAATTGATAAAGAAATATGAAATCAAAAACTTATGATATCCATTTCCCTCCGTTAAGCACCGCGCAACTGAGTGAAAATAGCAAAAAGAAAGTGATTTGTGGCATGTCTGGTGGTGTAGATTCTTCTGTATCAGCTTTTATTCTTCAACAACAAGGCTATCAAGTGGAAGGCTTATTTATGAAGAATTGGGAAGAAGATGATGACACAGATTATTGTACCGCAGCAGCAGACTTAGCCGATGCACAGGCTGTATGCGATAAGCTAGGTATTAAATTACATAAAATTAATTTTGCAGCAGAGTATTGGGACAATGTATTTGAACATTTCTTGCAAGAATACAAAGCAGGGCGCACGCCAAATCCAGATATTTTATGTAACAAAGAAATTAAATTTAAAGCCTTTTTAGAATACGCAGCTGAAGACTTAGGGGCAGATTATATTGCAACAGGGCATTATGTACGTCGCAGTGAAAAAGATGGTGAGTGCCAATTATTACGTGGCTTAGACAACAACAAAGATCAAAGTTATTTCTTATATACTTTAAGCAAAGATCAAGTGGCTCAAAGTTTATTTCCTGTAGGGGAAATTGAAAAGCCAATTGTGCGTGCTATTGCTGAAGATCTTGGCTTAATCACAGCGAAGAAAAAAGACTCAACTGGCATTTGTTTTATCGGAGAGCGAAAATTCAAAGATTTCCTCGCACGTTATTTGCCTGCACAGCCTGGTGAAATTAAAACTGTTGATGGTGTTGTAGTTGGACGCCACGATGGACTGATGTATCACACTTTGGGTCAACGCAAAGGTTTAGGTATTGGTGGCGTAAAAGGAATGAGTGAAGATCCGTTTTATGTGGTAGAAAAAGACTTAGCTAATAATGTGTTAGTAGTCGCTCAGGGACACGATAATTCTGCATTGCTTTCTTCTGGTCTGATTGCAAGCCAGTTGCATTGGGTCGATAGAAAAGTGATTCGTAAACCTGTGCGTTGCACAGTCAAAACACGTTATCGTCAGGAAGATATCCCTTGTGAAATCCAACCGATCGATGATGAAACAATTCGAGTTGTGTTTGATGAAGCGCAAATCGCAGTCACACCGGGGCAATCAGCCGTATTCTATCAAGGCGAAGTTTGCCTTGGTGGTGGTGTGATTGAAACACAAATCAAATAAACTCAATACAGCGTAAAAGTGCGGTTAAAAAATCAAAAATTTTAACTGCACTTTTTTATTGCTTGGTTATCGTTTGGCTCTTAAAACAAATGGTGAAAGTAAGAATGCAAAAGAGATACCGACACATAGCACAGTAGCAAAGCTCACCAGTGCGGTAGTACTACTGAGCATCAGCAAGCCGAAGGAAAGCTGTGTTGTGAGGGCTGATAAGATAACAGCAATGAAGGATGTGGAAATAAATTTCTGACTTTTCAATAGGAAAATCCCATAATCTAATCCCATTCCCAAGATTAAAATTAAAGCTAATGCGCTGAATAAATTAAAATATTGCCCTGTCAATACCAGTGAAGATAAAGCAACTAGCATTGATACACCAATTACACTTAACATTGTGAGCGCTATTCGTAAGCCAAATTGATAGCTAAGAATCGCTCCTGCCACAATAAAACTACCCAATAAAATAAATAGAATATGGTTACGACTTTGTTCAAATAAAGTTGACCAATCTTGTGTTGTATTGTGATAACTTACTCCTTCTAACTGATTTGCAATTTCGAGAGCGGCTTTATCATCTGATTTTGTTAGGGGAATCAATGTGTAATAATTTTCTGCATCTTGAAAGAAAAAGGGACGTAAATTGTGTGAAACCGGATACTTCAAAAAAACATTGAGTGTGATTGGGGAGTAAGGATAACTGTTGGCTGATACTCCCATTTGTGCAAAATGCGGAGTTAGCCTTTGTAAGGCATTTTGTACTAATTGGTGATTATTTTTCTGTGTGCCTAGACTTGGTAAATAGTCACTCACTGAAATAATCGTTTGAATTTTCTCTGTTTTTGATAAATGTGATGAGAGAGCTTCTAAACGTACTAACAAGTCATTTTCATCATTGCTTTGGACGATAAAGTACAATAACTGACTATTTTGTTGCAAAATGCGGTCAAATTTTTGCTCAATTTTTTGTAAATGTGTAGGTTGAGCTTGTAGCAAACGTACATCATCACTCACATTAAGATGAATTAATGATATAAAGCAACTTATTGCAACTGTGCCAATCAGCCAAGGCAGTTTTTGTCCGTTTTGCCAGAATCGTATGTAACTTTCAATTTTTGCCCAATGTATGAAAGTGCGTTTTTGGTTTTTCTGTGTAAGAGCTGGATAGAGTATAAAAATAGTAAATAATGCCCCAGCTAGACCAAACATAGCATAAACCGCCATTTGCTTTAAAATACTTAATGGTGCAAAGCCTAGGATTGCGTAAGCCATTGCGGTAGTAATAAAGGCAAATAATAATGTTGGTCTAAGTCTGCTCAAAGTGCGGTCAACTTTTTCATTATTTTGATTGAAGTATCTCTCGGTTAAAAAATGTAGACTGTAATCCGCTGAAACGCCTATCAGGCTGGTACTGAGTGCGATAGTGAGTAAATGAATTTCACCAAAAATAGCCCAAATAGCGAAGAATCCCCACAAAATGCCCGTTGCAAGAGAGCAGAGTAATAGCGCAAGTGGAACTAAACTGCGGAAGGTTAGTAGCATCAATAATAAAATACCAATTATTGATCCTATTCCAATCATTTTAATGTCTTTTTCGACACTTTTCTTTGCATAATCACTGAAGTAAATGGAACTTCGACTGTCAATTTCAATTTGTGGATATTGTTGTTTGAGTTGCTGCTGAATTTGTTGTAGTGCAAGTACAACACCACTTTTTTGCTCAAGATTGTCATATTCCTCTTTCAGCATAGCACGCACTAGCACATAATATTTCCCTTCTGATTTTGCATAAAGCCAGCCATCTTGCCACTGTAAAATACTTTGTTTGTTGTGCAGTGCTTTATTACGCGTGAGTAATAACGGATCGTTTTGCAACTCTTTGGCTGAAATTCCACTCATCGGCGAATAGATTTGAGATAATATATATTGAAAATAGCTTTCTGGCTGTTCCAATTGCTGCTGTAAAGCCGGAGTCAGTAATTGGCTGCGATGTAAGAAAATATATTCTTGCCAATCGGATTGATGTTTGGGCTGATGGGCTTCAATTGCCTCTAATTGAGGTAAATTGAGCAGTGCATATTCTAATTTTTTGGCTGTTTGTGTGGCGTCATAGAGCGTGTCTGCACCAACAAGCCACATAATAGAACGATTGAGTTGGCTGGCTAGTTGTCGCTCAATTTGTGGTGGTACGTTACTTTGACCTTGCAAAAGTGCGGTCAAATTATTTTCAATTTTAATCTGCGAAAAGTTTAGTACTAGCCATATTGTGGAAAATAGCATTATGCTACCCCATAATACAGCGCGTAATAGGTTATTGTGCCAGAAGTTTTTCTTGTTCATCGGTTAATGTTTTTAAAGCTTTACAATGTTGGAATTGTAAATGAGTATTGTCACCTTGCTTATCTTGAATCAGAACAGATTTAATGATTTTGTCACCCGTTAAGGTGATTTGGTTAAAAATCTGTTGGAAAGGCGATTTCTTCGGCGTTAGCAGCACTTGCCATTCTGATTCTTGAGCGGGTTGGCTTTGTAGAACAAAATAATCACCTAATGCCTGCCAATTGCCTTGTAATATATCTGACATTAGTTGGGTAAAATGAAATAATTGTGGTTGATCTTTGGCTGAAATGATTTGTACTGCCCCCATTACGGATTGATAAATTTGTTTTTCAGTCATCACTATGGTTTGTGGGAAAGGCGCCGTTTGTTGCCAAATAACGCCTTTTTGTTGTGATAGTATAAACTCACCACTGGATTGTAAATTCAGGTTCATTTCTTTTAGCTGACGAGTTTGGCTAAATTCACATTGAAATAGCGGAAAAATCGCTAAATTATGTTGAATTTGCATGAGACTTGCGTTGCTAAAGAAGGGGAATAAACAAGCTGATAGTGCTAATAGTGGCTGATATGCCTTTCTATAATTAAATTTCATTTGGATTCTCTTCTAAAATTGACCGCACTTTACTTTGCCAACATTCTGGCGTGACAAATTGCAGATGTTGTTCACCTGTTACCATTGCCACTTGTGTACTTGAGGCTTCGCATAACAGTTGGTCAGTTTTATTGTCGTAAAAACGGAATTTGATTTTGATGCGATTTTCAAATTCGAGCAAATCAGAAATAATATAAAAATCCTGTTCCAACGTAATTGGGCGGATATATTTAATGTCTGCTTGCACAATTGGATATTGGTAACCCGTCGTAATCATTTCTGGATAGCCGTAGCCGATTTTTTGAAAAAGCGCATTACGTGCGGTTTCAATAAATTGCCAATAACGCCCGTGCCATACAACGTTCATAATATCCAGATCTTGAAATGCAGGTTTGAGATCAGTGCGATGGCTAATGAGTACAGGAATATTTCGTTTCATTTATTTCCGCCAAAAATCATAAAAATTAAACCACTCAAGCGGTGAATGTTGACAATAATGTTCCAAACGTTGGACATATTTTTCCACATAAGGTTGCACACCATGATTTTCTCTTGCTCGACGAGGAAGATGAACTTGATCTGCAAAATTTTCTAAATAAAGATCAAATTTTCCGGTTTCAGTAGGGTGACGTAGAGCAAAGATTAAATACACAGGGACTTTTAACAAATGCGCAAGAATATAAGGTCCTTGTGGAAAATCAGCTTTTTCACCAAGAAATGTTGTACGATAGCTGTTATTTTGGCTTTGACCTTGGATACTAGTGCGATCACCCACAATCACAATAATATGTCCTTGCTCAATACGTTGTTGTAACAGAATCAAAGTTGCCGGAGAAATTTCGTCAACTTGTAATAAGTCAAATTCACCTTGCTGGGTTGATTGATATTCTTTCAGAATTTCATTGAAACGCATTGCGTGCTTAGTAAACACAAGTGCGGTCACTTTTATATTTGGAATTTGTGTACTTAATGCACGACATAATTCTAAATCGCCAAGGTGTGAACCTAATAGCATTACGCTACGTAAATCTCCCTTATCTGCCAATTGTGGAGGCAAATGAAAATGCAAGTCGGACAACTGTATATTTCCTTTCCAAGCCATAATTTTATGTAAAAGGCTTTCTGCGAAATAAGTTAGGTGATTGAAACTATTGAGTTTTGAATTATTAGCAAGTACAGGATAAGTTGCTTTAAGTTTCTGTAAATATTGCTTTGAGGCTTGTCGATGTTTGCGTGAAAACAACCAGTAGTAAAAGATCACAGGGCGAAGTAATAGACGGAATCCCTTTCTCCCAAACAGCATATAAATAAAGAGGAGAATTTGAATACCAAGTTTTGTGCCTGTTTCAGACATTGCTGACCAATGTTGGTTTTTATTCATTATTCTTCTTTTTTAATAGTGATGGAATATGATACAGAAATTGTGGAAATAAGCGGAAGTGCATTTTAGTCAAACGTACATTATCCCACAGTTGGTCAAAGTGTGACACGCCTTCTTCAGGATAAATCACCTTCGTTGGAATAAAGGCTACTTTTTTCTGCATTCGCCAATAATATTGCACGATAATTTCAATATCAAATTGCATACGGTTACCAGTATAAACGTGCTGAATAATTGATAATGTTGGCATGACTGGGTAAATCCGAAATCCGCATAAACTGTCTTGAATATTAAAAGATAAAGTTTCTAGCCACACCCAAAAATGAGTTAAATAACGCCCGTAATAGCGAATTTTCGGCACTGATTCATCATAAATAGGTTTACCTGAAATAAGCGAATCAGGCTGCTGTTTACTTTTTTCAAGCAATAATGGAATATCTGACAAATTGTGCTGGCCATCAGCATCGACTTGTAAAATATGGCTGTAACCGTTAAATGAAGCCCAATGAAGTGCGGTCTTAATTGCCGCACCTTTACCTAAATTTTCAGGGTGTGAATACAACTCAAATTGGTATTGTTGTTGTAGTTGTACGAGCAGTTGCTGATTATATGAATCCGAGCAGTCATCTAATACAAAAATAGGCAAATTAAATGTTGCTAATTGCTCAAGCACTTTCGGCATAAATTTAGAGTGGTTATAGCAAGGGATGACAACACAAGGGCGATAATTTGTCATAGGCTAAAAATTCCAGAGCTAATTGTAGTATCACCACAGCGATATTCAAACGTAATACGCTTTTTGTTAGTTTCTTTTTTCACCTGTAACACTAACGTATTTTCAGGGAAAAGTAATTTCTGATATTTTACTTGTTTAATCGGATTCAGACGTATATCTTGTCGCCAATATTGTTGAATAAACTCGTACACTAAACCAAGCTGAACAACGCCAGCAAGAATAGGTAAATTAGGAAAATGTCCTTCAAAATAAGGATAGTCCGAGTGAAAAAAACAGATCACTTCAAGTTCATGATCAGTACATTTTTGTAATTGATATTCAGGTAAGATCATTCAAATAGGCGTCCTAGTTGCTGTAAATTTAATTTTCCTTGTTCATTCATTGGCATAAATTCAACACAACGAATTTTACGTGGCAATGCAATCAATTCTATACGATAGCGTAAATGCTGACGTAATAATGCCAGTGCTTCTTTATTCGTTAAATGGCGATATTGTTCTGATAAGACTGCGACAATGCCAACACTTTCTCGAATTTCATCGCTAATTACTAAGGCTTTGACTTCTTCAATTTCTGAGAGTTCTAAACACAAATACTCTATTTGTGTGAGAGATACGCGTTTATCCCCTATTTTAGCGACTCGATCGATGCGTCCTAATAATTCAAAACTATCAGAATTTAACCGCACTTTATCTTCTAATTTATACCATTCTGATGAAAGTAAGAATGGCGATGATATCATTAAACATTCATCTTTTTCGTGTTGTTTGAATTCGATACCCTCAAGTAAGAACCAGTTTTGCTGTGGGAATGAACGATACGCAATTGCACTCGTTTCACTTGAACCGTAGAATTCCATGACTTCACATTGTAATAAATTTTGTGCATTTTGACCGCTCTTTGTTGGTAGCTTTCCTCCCGATGAAAAAATGACTCTTGCTTGGGGATAAGCTAAGTTTGGATCTAAAAAGCGTAAGAATGCGGGGCTACTAATAAGTGTATAATCGGTATCAATTTTTTGTAATTGTTCTGGAATGACTAAACTGTATTCAAAAAATGGCATTCTAAAGGCAAAAGGTTGTAATAAGCGGTACATTAAGCCAAGTAGATGATTATGATTAACAGTTGAATACATCACTGATCCTTGAATTCTTTCTTTTAACAGTTTGTACTCAACCGCAATTTGGCGATCAAAAAGGTGTACGTATTTTTCAATGATTTTTGGTTTTCCCGTACTGCCAGAAGTAAAGAGTAAAATTTCTGCTTCATTATCATTAATCTTTGGCATTGTAAGGTTATCTATTGGTGCTGTATTACCACATTGAAATAGGCAGACTGGGTTGTTTAGAGCAGTGAGGAACGTTTCATCATCAGTACAGAGCAGAGAAAAATGCTCACGAATATCTTTTAAATGAGCTACTGTTTGTAATGAAGGTAGCACAATTTTACGCTTGCAATGTAATGCGGCGAATAAACCACATAACATTAAAAAACCACTTTTAAAAACCAGTGCGATTTGTTGTTCTGCTGGATGAGATTCAAGTTGCTGAACCAAAAATGCCGTATGGCTTTTTAAATCTTGCCAAGTGTAAAGTCGTTTTTCACCGATACAAATCAGATCATCTTTGTTACGCATTTGATAAAGCATTTGTTTTAGTGGAACAAGTTGATCTTGGCTTACTAAAAACTGTTTAGTGAGCTGTGTATTCAACTTAGTGTGTGAGTTTTCGTTTAACATATTGGCGAATACAAAATTCAATAATAAAGAGAATCCCCATTAAAATGTAGCTAATTAATCCGTTATACCAAGTCCATAGAGAAAGGTCATTTGAAAGCACAGTAATAAATGCAATACTTCCGTTAATGATAAAGAAAATGCACCAAGTTATCGTGACATTTCGTGTATAATTTATAGCTTGATCAGGGAGGTTTTTATTAACTAAGCGAGCAAACAGTTCAATAATACTTGGAGGATACAGTAAGCTAAAGCCAAAGATTACAAACGCAATAATATTCATTATAACTGGATAAAATAGTAAGCTGTTTTCACTTTGTGACACTAAAGCAAATAATGAAAGTACACAACCAAGTATTGCAGATAATAAAGCAAAATATTTTAGGTAGTTGATCTGTTTTTTCGCTCTAAATACAAATAATAAACGCAAAATAAATAAAGCAAATAAGCAAGTTACAATTGCGTTTAAAGGGAGCCTATCTAAGCTAAAAAAAATGAGAAATGGATAGGCAACAATTAGTATAGATAGCAATAAATTCGCTAATTTATTCACTTATTGATCTTTATTCCATAATTGCTCAATTACATCAACAATATCCCCGATAGTTCTTACATTTTTGAAATTTTCAGGGCTAACACGTTTTTTAATTTTATTTTGTAAATGTACAATCAGATCAACCGCATCAATACTGTCTAACTCAAGATCATCAACAATGTGTGATTCTAGGGTAACGGTGCTTGGATCAATATCAAATAGTTCTTCTAAATAGACTTTAATTTGTTCAAAAATTTCATTTTTATCCATTTTATACCTCGTATTGTGAGCGAATAAAATCCGCTAATGTTTTTACCGAGTAGAAATGCTGATGTACTTCTTCATTTTCAGCGTTAAGTTGTACTTTAAATTTATTTTTAATAGCCAATCCAAGCTCTAAGGCATCAATGGAATCTAATCCTAATCCCTCATTAAATAATGGCATTTCTGTTTCAATCTCATCAATTGAAAGATCTTCTAAATTCAGAGAATCAATAATCAGTTGTTTGATTTCATTTTCTAATGTTTGCAAGATAAGCTCCTTGTGATCGCTACCATTTCATCGGATGGTTTTAAAATATGTGTTAAATGATTATTTAGCCTTCTTACTGCTTTAGAGGGCGGTATGCTCTCTTCAAGATAAGGTGTAATAGATTCTAATTGTTGTACTTTTATATAAAAAAAGGATTTTATTTCGGGTACTTTATACCAAGGCATACTGCGATTTAAACTAATCGGCTCACAACAAATATGGATCACTCGCATTGGAACTTCACAACGTATTGCCAAATTTGCTGCACCACGCTGTAATTTAAGTTCAGTGGCGTGCATTGGTGTTCTTGTGCCTTCAGGGAAAATCAGAAATTTTCCGCCATTTTTTAACCGCTCTTTGCAGGCTTCCAATAATTTTTCTGGCTCGGCAGAATTTGGAATATAGCTCGCGCAACGTACCACAGTACGACAAAATGGATTATGGAATAAGGCTTCTTTTACTACACAATCCATTTCAGGTAATACTGAACCAATTAATACATAATCTAAAATTGTAGGGTGATTTGCAATAAGTAAGCAGCCCTGATCTTGTTGCAAAATTTCAGCACCTTCAATTTTATAATCAATAATTTTTAAAAATTTGAGACTTTTTACAAATGCACGGAAACAAAAGCTGATACTACGTTGACTTGCTTTTCGACGCATATCAGGTGCTTTATAAAATAGGCGTAATAAGGCAAACCATAAGTTACCTAAAATTAGTCCACCTAGTCCAAAAATAACAAACGCTAGACCAGTGCCAATAAGTCGCCAAACTTTATTTAGTTGCGTGAAAATTGCCATTGCTGTTGTTCGTAATATAATGAAAATTCTCGTTTTTGTTGGAAATAAGCACGTAAGAATGCGAGTCCTTGTTGACATTCTGTTGCTTGCTTATCACTGCTATTAAGTGAAAGTTTCCATTCATTGCCTGATGTAAGCAATAAGCCTATCGCATATGCTTCAGATATTTCATTTTCGGGAAAATAATCTTTATAAAAATCAGGAATTTGATCATCAAAGAAAACGACTAAAACTGATTTTTTACCATTGTCCAAGGCAAGTAATGCTTCTAATATCGATGCACAGAATGTATTTTCTTCCGCTACGATTGAGCTTATCGGTGCAGTTTGTTTAGCTAGAATACTAAATTGCCCAGCAGGTGCGTTGTGTACAGCTGTGGCAAAATCTGTTGGTGACATTTCATCTTGTTGGAAAAAATGTGTCAAAAGTTTATGCGTACGGTTAAGCTGTCCGTGTCTGCTGGCAAATACCACAAAATCAATTTCTGCTTGTTGGTTCAATTCCAACGCCAATTGAATTGCCATTTTATCAGCGAGCCCCATTCGGCGAGCTTGCATCATAGGAATTAATGGCGTAGGAAATTTAATCCCTGCTTCAAGAGGTCGAAATTCTTGATTTGCCCAAGTTTGCCATTGTGTCTCATCCGTCAGGTTGGCACTGTATGCTTTTAATTTTGTGATATTAAACGTCAACATAGGAATTCAAAACAAATGCTTATTTAACAAAGTCCGCCTTTAATGCCACATTTGCAGGGAAGTGCCCTACGTGACATTCATACTTAGTTGAACTACTGTATGGTTGATGTTTGTAGTTACTTTGAATATTAGAAATTTTTGTCACTCCTAAATCAATAGCTTTTTTTTGCAAGTGGATTAAGGCTGATAGCATTGCTCTTTCACAAGCTTTAATATCATCTTTACCAAATGCATTCGCTGATCTACTTGTTGTGACATTTTTTTCAACGACTTTTCCATCTAATTTTGAAGCAAATGCCATTTTAATTTTGGGTTCTAAATGTCGTTTCGCCTCAGGTGAATTTACCACATCTCTAATTGGTAAGTACATCGCATCATTACGCGCTGAACAAGCAGTAAGCATAATCATTGCAGAGATAAGTAATAGTTTTTTCATTTTAGTCCTCTTATTTCACTGTATTAAATTTTTGAAAAATGAGTGAGGTATTGATACCTCCAAAAGCAAAGTTGTTACTCATGACATAATTTGTTTGTTTTTCTACCGCACTTTTTTGAATGTAGTTCAGCTGTCCACAACGTTCATCTACATCTTCAAGGTTAATCGTTGGAATAAATAAACCTTCGTTCATCATTTCAATGCTGAACCAGGCCTCTAATGCACCACAGGCTCCAAGAGTATGACCTAAATAGCTTTTTAGCGAAGAAACAAGCGGTTTATTAGAAAAAATGTTGTAAGTCGCATTGCTTTCTGCAATATCTCCACGCTCTGTTGCAGTACCGTGTAAACATACATAACCAATGTCATCCGTATTAATATCGGCTTGCTTAATTGCTTGTTCTAAGCAAATTTGCATGGTGTTTTGTTGTGGTTGGGTCACGTGTGCCGCATCACAGTTAGTAGCAAATGCCACTAATTCTGCATAGATAGTTGCTCCACGTGCTTTTGCGTGTTCGTATTCTTCTAAAATCAGCGTGCCAGCCCCTTCTCCAAGTACTAAACCGTCACGATTTTTATCGAATGGGCGTGGAGTTAAATGTGGTTCATCATTGCGTTGGCTGGTAGCAAATAAGGTATCAAACACAGCTACTTCACTTGGGCAAAGTTCTTCAGCTCCACCTGCAACCATAATTGTTTGATAGCCGTGTTTAATAGCTTCATAAGCGTAACCAATAGCTTGGCTACCTGATGTACAAGCTGTTGAAGATGGAATAACACGTCCTTGCAACCCAAAGTACAAACTAATGTTTGCAGCAGTGGTGTGTGGCATCATTTGAATATAGGTTTGTGCGGTAATATCGTGCGTGTGATGTTCTGTTAACATCGTGGCAAAAGCTCTAATGGGATCTGTGCTTCCTGTACAAGAACCATAAGCAACTCCAACATTACCTGTTTTTAAAATAGGATCATTTAATAAACCCGCTTGTGTAAGAGCTTGTTCGGTTGCGACTACCGCAAGTTGCGATACTCGCCCCATACTACGGCTTTGTTTTTTAGTGATATGTGGCGGTAATTTGAAATCTAAAATTGGTGCAGCTAATCGGCTTTGTAGCCCATCAAATACTTCCCACTGTGGCATATAACAGACCGCATTTTGATAGGTGAACATTTTGGTTTTGATTTGCTCCCACGTTTGTCCAAATGCAGTTACGCCAGACATGCCTGTGACGACAACTCGTTTTGTCATTATGTTATTCCTTTTTAAACTTATACCATTCCACCATTAATACCAATGACTTGGCGAGTAATATAGGCAGCTTTGTCACTCATTAAAAATGCGGCTAAATCAGCAACTTCTTGTGCTTGTCCTAGACGTTGCATTGGAATTAAGGGTAATGCGTGTTTGACTACGTGTTCATCAAAAATACTAGTCTCAATTAACCCCGGTGCGATACAGTTTACCGTAATTTTACGTTTAGCCAATTCAAGTGCTAATGCTTTGGTTGCACCAATTAAACCTGCTTTTGAAGCACTGTAATTCACTTGTCCTCGATTTCCTACTTGCCCCGACACACTAGAAATAGTGATAACACGTCCACCTTTACGTGCTGAGATCATGGGCATAATCACTGGATGAATGACGTGATAAAAGGCATCTAAGTTAGTATGAATGACAGAGTCCCAATCATCTTCGGATAAAGCTGGGAATGCACCATCACGAATGATACCTGCATTTAAAATCACACCGTAATAGCTGCCGTTTGCTTCAATATCTTGTTCAATAGCTGTACGGCATGCTTGGCGATCAGACACATCAAATTGTATTAAACGACCGGTTCCACCAGCAGCAAAAATTTGTTGCAGTGTATCTTCTGCACCTTGTTTATCTGATAAATAATGAACAACAATCTCAAATTGTTGCTTGCTGAGTTCAATGGCAATCGCTTTTCCAATTCCCTTGCTTGCGCCTGTCACTAAAACTGTTCTATTCATTGTTTACTCTTTATTCAATAATTGTCCTAACTCATTCTGATCAGGTTGATAGGTAGTTAATCGTCCTTCGGCTGTTACCTGATTTTGCGAATTAATAATTTTAACATCAAAGCTGGCCATTCGCTGATCTTGTATTAATAAATGTGCATAAACTCGCAAAATTTCGTGCATTTGATAATGCGAAACAAAATGTTTGCATTGTCTAGCGCCGAGTAAAAAACCAATTTGAGCTTGGCTATTGTCTTTAATTTTACTTTGTACGCCAGCCCAAGTGCCGACAGCTTGTGCCATTAATTCAATACTCACCCAAACGGGGACTTGTTGTGCTTGATTGAAAAATAATTGATGTTTTTCATCAATTTCAATTTTTACTTCAATATGTGTATCTGATACTTGAAGAATCTCATCAACCAGCAGCATAGGGGCATTATGTAATAAATATTCACTGGCTTGATGTGAGGCTAAATTATACATTATCTATTCTCTTCTCTTAAAAATAACACTCACGTTGTTTCCACCAAAGGCAAATGAGTTGCTCATAATGGCTGGTGAAAGGAGTTTTTGATTTGGTTGGGTGATTAAACCGATTTCAGGCAATGTGTCATCTAAAGTAGATGCTTTGCTCGTTTGCATTGGTAAAAAATTTGTTGAATTTTGACCGCACTTTTCAAGTAATAGGCAAGAAATTGCGGCTTCTGTTGCGCCCGCTGCACCTAATGTGTGACCAGTAAGGGACTTAGTACTACTACAAGGCACCCTGCCAAATACACGAGAAACTGCTAAACTTTCCATTTGATCATTAAGTAGTGTCGCAGTGCCATGTAAGTTTAGATAGCCAATATCTTTTGGCGCAAGTTGTGCAGCTTCTAATGCAGTTCGCATGGCTATTTCTGCTCCTAAGCCTTGTGGTTCAGGGGCCGAAATATGATAAGCATCACTACTTTCTCCAACGCCTGCTAGCATAAGTGTACTTTTCTCTTTCGTTAAAATAAACACGGCACCAGCTTCACCAATATTAATACCTTTGCGTTGTTGAGCAAAGGGCGCATTTGGTTGTGCAGATAAAGAAGCCAGTGAAGAGAAGCCATTGACAGTAAGATGGCAAAGTGTATCAACACCTCCAACAATCACTGCATCAACTAACTGGCTGCATAACATCCGTTGCGCGGAAAGAAATGCTCGACCACTAGAAGAACAAGCTGTTGATATACTTAAGTGCGGTCCATTTATGGCTAAATATTTAGCCACGAATCCAGAAGTTGAACCTAATTCTTGGCAGCGATAATGATAGTCGGGATCCATCGTCCCTGTCTGTTGGAAACGTTGGATCGCTTGTTCACCTAAATCAATGCCTGCGGTACTTGTTCCCATCACAACGCCAATGCGGGTGTTTCCGTAACGCACGATCAATTCATCAATTTGGCTTTTTAATTGATTTAAGCAGAGTGCAAGGACCTGATTATTGCGACAATGATATTCTTTTAAATACGTCGGGAGCTTTGGCAATTCAGTTCGAATATGTCCTAAATAAGTGCTACCATTAGCCAAAAAAGAGGAGTCTTTTTGTAATAAAAAACGGTTTTGAGAAAGATTCTCCCAAATTTCATCTTTTGATGAGCCTAATACATTACAAAAAGCATAGTCCTGAATATAAATATGTGAACTTTTCATTATTTTCTATGTGCAGTGGAAAGTGTTTTTATATGAATTTTATAATTAAATTTATGATGTTCTAAGTAAGTATTTTGTTCTAATTGCCATTTTTCATGACGGATACTAATAACTTTCTGTTGCTTGTTATCATAGAGGGTTCTATGCCTATTTTCTTCTGATAATATCCAGCCTTCAGGCAACTGCCAACGGTAAGGGGGGAGAAGAATCAATAAAATATCTCCTAATACTTGGTTTGCTGGTGGCATTTTGCCTAAGTGTAACTGCTTTTCAGCGTAAATTTGATTACCGTCATAAGTCACTTGTGCTAATTTTATGCCTAGAGTTGAAAGTAAAGTTAATTTAATTTTTTCTGGTGATGTTTGTAAGGCGACTAATAATGCAGTATCTGTTTTTTGTTGAGGGTAAGTAATATGTAGCAATTGTTGGGTATCTAAATTAGGGAGCCCCTCCAATGAAGGCAATGTAATTTGTGTTTGTTTATCTACAAAGTATTGAGTCGAATTTTGCGTATTTGACTGACATGCAAACAATATCAGAAGAAAGCCGAAAGTTAGAAAATGTCGCATCATATTGAATACTTACCATTATTGGCTAAAGAAGTATTCAACATTCTAACGGCAAGAAGGGTAAATACAAAGTAAAATTGTTGTCCTTTTCATGGTCATAAGTTGAATGAATCTGTATTTTGAAAGTCATCAAGTGATACGAGTCTGCTGATTTAATTTGATGGGAGGTAGTATGAAACACCATGATACACATCATCGCTATACGAATAACCGTAAAGTGCTTATGATAAGTTTTTCCTTAATTAGCGTATTTATGGTTATTGAGTTTTTAAGTGGTTATTATTTTAATAGTTTGGTGCTGATAGCGGATGCAGGGCATATGGCGAATGATAGTTTAGCATTACTCATTGCTTTAATAGCATCATATTTAAAAGAAAAAAATCAAAATCGTATTGCAGTATTGAATGGTTTTTCGTTGATTGTGGTTGCCTTGTATATTATTTGGGAAGCTGTTGAGCGTTGGCAATATCCACAAACTATTCAATCGCTACCAATGTTAATTGTTTCTATGGTGGGATTGTGTATAAATGCACTTGTGGTATGGATTATGCTGAAAGGCGATTTGCATCATTTAAATCTTCGCGCAGCATATTTGCATGTGTTAGCCGATTTACTGGGCTCTATAGTGGCGATCTTAGCCGGCTTAAGTATCTTCTTGTTTGATTGGGTGTGGGTAGATGCCCTAGCAAGCTTAATTTTAAGCCTCTTCATTTTAAAAAGTGGCTATGCAGTTACAAAAGAGGCAATTTTAAGTTTGGAATAACAAAAGTGCGGTCTATTTTAGAAAAGTGTTTAGGATAAAAAATAGCGCCCTGATAAGAGCGCCATGCAATGAAATTGAGGAGATAAATCTTATTTACGATTTAACCACGCCATATATTCTGCTACACCTTCAGCAACGGTTTTGAATGGTTTGTCATAACCAGTTGCGCGTAATTTTTCTAAATTCGCTTGAGTGTATTCTTGATAACGGCTTTTTAAGTGGTCTGGGAATGGAATAGTTTCAATATCCGCTTCGGTTTTGCCGTGGAATTTCACGACAGCTTTTGCCACTTCCTTGAATGATTCTGCATTGCCTGTACCTAAGTTATAGATACCAGAAATGTTGTTTTGCCAGCACCAAATATTCACAGCGGCAACATCGCCCACATATACGAAGTCACGACGGAAATCTTCGCTACCTGCGAATAATTTTGGATTTTCGCCTTTTAGAATTTGGTTATTTAAGTGGAATGCCACACTTGCCATTGAGCCTTTGTGGTTTTCACGTGGTCCGTACACGTTGAAATAACGGAAGCCACAAACTGGTGAATTCGCTTCTGGTAGAATTGCACGGACATATTGGTCAAACAAGAATTTTGAATAACCGTAAACATTTAATGGTGCTTCAAATTCACGCTCTTCACGGAACTCTGTCTTATCGCCGTAAGTGGCTGCAGATGAAGCATAGAAGAACGGAATTTTACGATCTAAACAATAATGCAGTAATTCTTTTGAATACTCATAGTTGTTTTGCATCATATATTTACCGTCCCATTCAGTGGTTGCTGAACACGCACCTTCATGGAAAATAGCATCGATATCACCAAAATCATCGCCTGCAATAATTGACGCAATAAAGTCCTCTTTATCGCAGTAGTCTGCAATATCAAGATCTACTAAATTGGCAAATTTAGTACCGTCTTTTAAATTATCTACAACTAAAATATCTGTACGCCCTAACTCATTTAAGGCTTTGACAATGTTACTACCAATAAATCCAGCACCGCCAGTTACGATAATCATAATATGTCCTCTGTTGGTTAATACTCACAATATTGTAATGGATTTTACACCAGATGTGTTTAAGTATTTTGCATAGGTTATCATTTTTGGTATTTCGGAAAATAGTTCTATAATAAAGATGTCCGTTTTGACCGTTTCTTATAAAGAGGTGGCTATGCAAAGAAGGAAAGATTTAATTCTACAAGAAATTAATCGTACCGGAAAAATGACCGTGATTGAGCTGGCAGATAAATTTTCGGTTGCGGTAGAAACAATTCGTCGAGATTTGACCGCACTTGAGAAAAAAGGGCTGTTATATCGTATTCACGGTGGAGCAGTAAGTAAGAAAACCAAAGATCTCGGTAGTTCTTTTCAGGTTCGACAGCGTTCAAACTATGATGCAAAACGTTTGATCGCACAAAATGCGGTGGAATATGTATTTGAAGGGGCGGTGATTGGCTTAGATGCTAGTTCGACAAGTTGGCATTTTTCGCAGCAAATTCCTGATATTCCTTGCACAGTTGTTACTAATTCTATGCATAATATCACCGCACTTGTGAACAAGCCGAATATCAAAACTATTGCAACTGGTGGGGTGTATTCCAGTAAATATGATGCATTTTATGGGCCGTTATCAGAGCAATTATTACTGCGTTTGCACATTGATATCGGGATTTTCTCTTGCATTGGCATTGATAATTCGGGTGGTATTTGGGAGTCTAATGAGCTAAATGCCTCGATTAAACGCAAAATGATGGATGCTTCAGGACAACGCTTTTTGCTCGTAGATTCGTCAAAATTTGGCCAGAAGAACTTAATTCGACTCGGTGATTTGTCCCAAATTGATATTTTATTTAGTGATCAAAAGCCGGATACTGAATTGCAAAATTATTGTTCAGAACACGATATTTTATTGACCGTCTAATTTTAAAATTTGCCCGAATTGACCGATATTTGTTATTTTTTTGGATATTCGGGCAAAAAATCCCAACATCTTTGCTTCTTTTTCGTGATCCTTTTCACAGATTCAACATTCAATTTCGATAATCGCTATTCTCTCTATGTTTTTTAAGGAAAAATAAACTCATCAAGTTGTTGTTTGACTATTTATTTCATACTTTTAGCTTATAAGAGGATAGATAAGATGAGCACAGTAAATCGTATCAAAATTGGTATTCGTCCGACGATTGATGGTCGCCGTATGGGAGTCAGAGAATCATTAGAAGTTCAAACAATGAATATGGCGAAGTCGGTAGCTGATTTGCTACATAGCCATATCCGTCATACAGATGGTACTTTTGTTGAATGTGTGATTGCCGATACTTGTATCGGTGGCGTTGCAGAGGCAGCAGCTTGTGCAGAAAAATTCAAATTAAATAACGTAGGCTTAACCATTACTGTGACACCTTGCTGGTGCTATGGTTCTGAAACGATCGATATGGATCCACATATGCCAAAAGCAATTTGGGGCTTCAATGGTACAGAACGCCCTGGGGCAGTTTATTTAGCCGCTGCACTTGCAGGTCATTCACAAATGGGCTTACCAGCATTCTCAATTTACGGCACAGAAGTTCAAGACTCTTCAGATACATCGATTCCTGATGATGTAAAAGAAAAACTATTACGCTTTGCTCGAGCAGGTTTAGCGGTTGCAAATATTCGTGGCAAATCTTATTTATCTATCGGAGCTGTATCAATGGGTATCGCAGGTTCTATCGTGAACCAACAATTCTTTCAAGAATATCTTGGTATGCGTAATGAATACGTGGATATGACCGAAATTAAACGCCGTTTAGATCGCAAAATCTACGATGAAAAAGAAGTGGAATTAGCACTTTCTTGGGTGAAACAATATTGCAAAGAAGGTATTGATGTAAACAGCGAAGAAAATCAACGCACAGCTGAACAACGTGAAGAACTTTGGTCAAACTGCGTGAAAATGGCAATTATTACACGCGACTTAATGGCTGGTAACCCAAAACTTGCAGAACTTAACTTCGGTGAAGAAGCGTTAGGTCACAATGCGATTGTGGCTGGTTTCCAAGGTCAACGTCATTGGACAGACCATTTACCAAATGGTGACTTTATGGAAGCGATGCTTAACTCAACTTACGACTGGAATGGCGTGCGTCCTCCGTATGTATTAGCAACTGAAAATGACAGCTTAAACGGCGTGAATATGTTGTTTGGTCACCAATTAACAGGTCAAGCGCAAGTGTTTGCTGACGTGCGTACTTACTGGAGTGAAGATGCAGTTGAGCGTGTAACTGGTTTCCGTCCAGAAACTGGCTTTATTCACTTAATTAACTCTGGTTCAGCAGCATTAGACGGCACAGGTCAACATTCTGATAAAGACGGCAACCCAGTGATTAAACCAGCTTGGCAAGTGACTGAAGAAGACGGTAAACGTTGTTTAGAACATACACGTTGGTGCCCAGCTGTACACGAATATTTCCGTGGGGGCGGTTACTCATCTCAATTCTTAACTAAAGGCGGTATGCCATTCACAATGCACCGCATTAATATCATCAAAGGCATTGGCCCTGTACTTCAAATTGCCGAAGGTTGGTCAATCGATTTACCAGAACAGGTACACGATATTTTAAATAAACGTACTAACGAAACTTGGCCAACTACTTGGTTTGTACCACGCCTCACCGGAAAAGGTGCATTCACTGATGTGTATTCAGTAATGGCGAACTGGGGGGCAAACCACTGCGTAGCAACCTTCGGTCACGTTGGTGCAGATCTCATTACCCTTGCTTCAATGCTACGTATTCCAGTGTGTATGCACAACTTGGAAGATAAAGATATCTTCCGCCCAAGTGCTTGGAATGGCTTTGGTCAAGATAAAGAAGGTCAAGATTATCGTGCTTGCGCGAACTTCGGACCGCTTTATAAATAATCTGTATTGGGGAGCAAGTGAGATGCTTGCTCCCACATTCCAATAACATAAATACACCATAAGGACACAAAGTGCGGTGAGTTTTCAGCGCATTTAGGGGGATTTTATGTCAATTGTTTTGATTTTCGATTGTGGGGCAACCAATTTACGCACGATTGCGATGAATGAAAAAGGCAAAATTGTCGCCTCTCATCATATTGCCAATAATACTCAACCGGGTGCTGAATCCGCCGACTATCACATTTGGGATTTTGAAGAAATCTGGCAAAAATTAATGACTTGTGCTGACAACACATTGGCGCAGTTAAAACAGCAACAGATTGATTTAAACGATGTGATTGGTATTTCTGTGACCACTTTCGGTGTTGATGGCGCACCTTTCGATAAAGACGGCAACCAGCTTTATCCAATCATTTCTTGGAAATGCCCACGCACAATTCCAGTAATGGAAAATCTCGCTAAGTATTTTGATGTTAAAGAGCTTTACTTACGCAATGGTATTGGGCAATACAGCTTTAACACACTCTTCAAATTAATTTGGCTGAAAGAAAACCAACCAGATGTATTCGCCAAAATGGACAAATTTGTGTTTATTTCTTCAATGTTAAGCCAACGTTTAACTGGAGTATTTAGCACAGACCACACAATGGCAGGCACTTCAATGATGACTAATTTACAAACTGGCGATTGGGATACTGAAGTGTTGCAAAAATTAGGTTTAACCACACAGCACTTTCCACCAATGAAACACGCTGGTGAAAAAATTGGCCATTTAACTACCGCACTTTCAGCGAAATTCGGTTTAGGTGAAATCCCAGTAATTTCAGCTGGGCACGATACACAATTTGCGGTGTTTGGTTCAGGTGCGGGCTTAAATCAACCTGTTTTAAGTTCTGGCACTTGGGAAATCTTAATGGCGAGAACTGAATCCGCAGAACCGCATTTCCAATTTGTACCAAATGGCTTAACTACGGAATTTGATGCCAAAGCACATTGCTTTAACCCAGCAGTGCAATGGGTGGGATCTGGCGTAATGGAATGGATCGGTAAATTGCTTTTTGCCGATGTAAAAGGCACTGCAGATTATTACAGCACAATGATCAACGAAGGCGAGGCAGAAGTAGTCGGCGCTGGTGGTGTGCGTTTACAAGGTCAGTTCAATGCGAACGATCAACAATCAGGCTTAGGCAATATTGTTGGCTTATCAATGCATACCCGTCGTGGACAAATTTATCGTGCGGCGCTGGAATATATGGCATTTCGTTTGAAAGACGGCTTAGGCGTGTTGCAACAAGTCAGTAAATTTAAAGCAGAAAGCTTAATTTGTGTCGGTGGTGGATCTAAAAACCGTTTATGGAATCAAATCCGTGCAGATGTTTTAGGCTTACCGATTGATGTGGTTGACGTGGCTGAAAGTACCGTTTTAGGGGCTGCGATGTTTACCTTCGCAGGACTTGGAGTTTACCAAGATTTTGACCATGCACAACAACAAATGAAACCACAAACCCAACGTATTCTGCCGTCAGAAAATGCGGTGCTGTATAAAGCGTTGAATGAAAAAAATTAAAAAAGACGACCGCACTTCGTTGGCTTACAACAGAGATAAATAAAAGGAAAAATAACTATGTTAAAAGGTATTCATCCAGCAATCTCACCTAATTTACTCAAAATTCTGGCTGAAATGGGGCACGGCGATGAGCTTGTTCTGTCAGATGCACATTTCCCAGCACATCAATTACATCAAAAAGTGCTACGAGCAGATGGTCTTGGCGTAGATACATTACTCACCGCAATTAGTCCATTATTTGAGTTTGATGCTTATGTTGATGCGCCGTTAATTATGATGCAAGCCGTCGAAGGTGACAGTTTAGATCCAAATGTTGAAGCTCGTTACTTACAAGCAATCAAAAGTTCGGTCGGTTCTGTACCAAATTTAACTCGTATTGACCGCTTCGCTTTCTATGACCGCGCGAAACAAGCGTATGCAGTGGTGGTAACTGGCGAAACTGCAAAATACGGCAACATTATTATTAAAAAAGGTGTGACACCAGTTTCTTAAAATTAACTTTTAAGGGGTATAAAAAATGAACAGAGTTGAGCTTTCACAAAAAATTATCGATACCTGTCTTGAAATGACAAGATTGGGATTAAACCAAGGCACAGCAGGTAATGTGAGTGTGCGTTATCAAGACGGTATGTTAATTACACCAACTGGTACGCCGTATCATTTAATGACGCCAGATAGCATTGTGTATGTGGACAAAAATGGTAAACACGAAGAAGGCAAATTACCTTCAAGTGAATGGCATTTCCACTTAGCAGTGTATGAGTCTCGCCCAGATGTTGATGCAGTGGTACACAACCATTCTATCAACTGTGCGGCAGTGTCTATCTTAGAAAAAGCAATTCCTCCGTTCCATTATATGATTGCGGTGGGTGGTTCAGACCATATTCCTTGCGTACCTTATGCGACTTTTGGTACACACAAATTAGCGGAATATGTGAAAGAAGGCATTAAAGAAAGCAAAGCTATTTTATTAGCGCATCACGGATTGATTGCCGCTGAGAAAAACTTAGATAAAGCCCTATGGCTTGCACATGAAGTTGAAGTATTAGCCGAGTGGTATATCAAACTTTTAGCAACAGGTTTAGAGATTCCATTACTAGGCAAAGAAGAAATGAACGTTGTGCTAAATAAATTTAAATCTTATGGATTAAGAATCGAAGAATAAAGCAGAGAGGGCATCATTATGCACGAAACGATACTCACAATGCGGAATATTAGCAAAGGCTTTGCTGGAGTACAGGCATTAAAAGATGTGCAGCTAACATTACGCAAAGGCGAGGTTCATGCACTGATGGGCGAAAACGGTGCAGGAAAATCTACCTTAATGAAATGCTTATTAGGCGTGTATCAAAAAGACGAAGGCACGATCACCTATAAAGGAAAAGAAGTGAATTTCAACTCAGTGTTGGAAGCACAACATCAAGGGATTAGTATGATCTTCCAAGAGTTGAACTTAATTCCTCATTTGACCGTAGCTGAAAATATTTTCTTTGCGCGTGAGCCAATTAAATATGGAATGGTCGATAAGGATAAAATGATTCGTGATTCCGAAAAATTACTTTCCTTATTTGACATTGATGTAAAACCAACAGATCAAGTGCGGTCACTTTCTGTGGCGAAACAACAAATGGTAGAAATCGCCAAAGCCCTTTCTTTTGACGTTGAAGTGTTGATTATGGATGAGCCAACATCTGCATTAACTGAAAAAGAAATCGATAAGTTATTTGAACTCGTTAATAAGCTAAGAGAAAAAGGCGTGAGTATCGTATATATCTCACACCGTATGGAAGAGCTTAAACGCATTTGTGACCACATTACGATTTTCCGTGATGGTACTTATGTTTCAGACCACGTGTTTAAAGAAATCACAATGGATGAAATCATTACTAAAATGGTAGGTCGCTCTTTAGATAATCACTTCCCACCAAAAACTGCTGTTGTAGATGAAAACGAAGTCGTGATGTCTGTATATCAAGCTGAACGTTACGGTGTATTTGAAGCTCTAGACTTTGCTTTATTCAAAGGTGAAATTTTGGGTATCACCGGTCTTGTCGGGGCTAAACGTACTGAACTTGCACGTGCAATTTTCGGTGCAGATCCATTAGATTCTGGCGAAATCTTTGTTCATCACAACAAAGTGAGTATTAAAAGCCCAGCAGACTCAATCAAAGCCGGTATTGCGTACTTATCCGAAGACCGCAAACTCAACGGTGTGGCAGTGAGAATGTCCATTCGTGAAAACATCACAATGGCATCAATGGATAAAGTGTGTAACGGTGCAGGCGTGATCTCTCACGCTGAAGAAGCCAAAGCATCAAAAACGTTCATCGATAAAATGGAAATTAAAACGCCAACTATCGAGCAGTTAGTGAATAACTTAAGTGGTGGTAACCAACAAAAAGTGGTTATCGGTAAATGGTTGTTCCGCGATGCTAAAGTGATGATTTTCGATGAGCCAACTCGTGGTATCGATGTGGGCGCGAAATATGCGATTTATCAATTACTTGATGAGTTAGCAGCCAACGGCGTAGGTGTTATTGTGATCTCTTCTGAGTTACCGGAAGTGTTAGGGGTATCAGACCGCATTATCGTAATGCGTGAAGGACGAATGACCGCAATGTTGGAAACCAAAAATACAAACCAAGAAGAAATTATGCACTACGCAACAGGTGTAAAAGATATGTTCGCTCGCAAGAGCCAGGAGGCATAAATGAACGAGAAACAAAAAGAAATGCTACGCAAAGTAGCATCACTCGCAGGCTTAATTTTATTAGTGATAACTTTCACATTCACTAACGAATACTTTTTCACGTTAAATAACGTGCTCACTATCGGCTTACAAACCTCAACCATTGCCTTAATCGGTATCGGTGCAACTATCGTTATCTTAACTGGAGGTATCGACTTGAGTACCGGTTCAGTCGTGGCATTATCAGGTGTTGCTGCTGCGATGGTGGTGAATGCTGGTGTGCCAGTGCCTCTTGGTATCTTATTTGGTATTTTAGTGGGCGGTCTTTGCGGTTTAGCCAACGGTATGATCGTGACTGTAATGCGCTTACCACCGTTTATCGCAACCTTAGGTACAATGATGGTGGCGCGCGGTTTAGCTCTTTATGTGACAAATGCTGCGCCAGTTTCAGGTATGCCAGAGTCATTTGCAGAGCTTGGTAACGGTGCATTGTTCCGCATTGTGGAAGAAGGTGCAAATGGCTTGCCAATCGTGAAATTCCCAGGTATTCCATACCCTGTGATTATTATGATTTTCATCGCGATTCTATTTACTTTCGCATTATCTAAATTAAAAGTCGGTCGTTATATTTATGCGATTGGTTCAAACGAAGAAGCAGCAAGACTTTCTGGTATTAAAACCAATCAAGTGAAAAATTATGCTTACATTGCCAGTGGTTTATTGTCTGGTCTTGCAGGCGTTATTCTTGCATCACGTCTTGTTACCGCACAACCAAATGGTGGTGTGGCTTACGAATTAGATGCAATTGCCAGTGCGGTCGTGGGGGGAACGTCTCTTATGGGTGGTGTTGGTACAATTCCAGGGACATTAATCGGTTCATTCATTATAGGTGTATTACGTAATGGCTTGAATATGAATGGTGTGTCAGCGTTTGTACAACAAATTATTATTGGTCTTGTGATTATTATCACTGTGGCATTAGACCAACTTCGTCAAACTAAAAAAGTGAGTAAAAAGCCTCAATCTCAAAACAAGGAGAAATCACAATGAAAAAAATGACTTTAATTGCTTCAGCTATTTTAGGTTTATCTACGCTGTTCGCTGCACCACAACTTTTAGCAAAAACGAATGAAATTGCAGTGATTGTGAAAACAGAAAATGCGAATTTCTGGCAAAACGTGAAGAAAGGGGCAGTAGCTGCAGAGAAAGATCTTGGCGGTCAATACAAAGTATCATTCCAAGGTCCTCAAGCTGAAACAGCTATCGATGAAGAAGTAAATATGGTGAATAATGCGATCAATCGCGGTGTAGCGGGTATCGTACTTGCAGCATCAGACCCAGATGCCTTAATTCCACCTGTGAAAAAAGCGTTCGAAAGCGGTATTCCAGTGGTTATTATCGACTCAGGTATCAACTCTGACGGTAAATACTATCAATCATTCTTAGCAACAGATAACCGTGCAGCAGGTAAACTTGCCGCTGAAAAATTATTAGCAAAACACGGCGAAAAAATGGGTAAAGTGGCAGTAATGTCATATACACCAGGTGCAGCATCAGCGATCGAACGTACTGGTGGCTTTATGGATGAAATCAAAAAACATAAAGATGTGAAATTAATGGAACCATTATATTCACAATCAGATATGGTCACTGCACTTAACCAAACCATTGACGTGTTAACTTCAAATCCAGATTTAACGGCAATCTTCGGCGCAAATGAGCCAACAGCGGTAGGTATGGCACGTGCAGTGAAAGAACGTGGTTATGCAGGCAAATTAGTTGCAGTAGGCTTCGACGGTAACCAAGACTTACAAAACTTTGTGCGTGATGGAACCTTAGAAGGTATTGTGGTGCAGTCTTCTTATCAAATGGGTTACAAAGGTGTTGAAACAATTAACCGCATCTTAAAAGGTGAAAAAGTAGAAAAATTCATCGATACTGGTGTAGTATTTGTCACTAAAGACAACATCGATACAGAAGAAGCGAAAGCAGTACTTTACTAATTTTGTCATTCATCTTGCAAAATTAACGCAAATTTGACCGCACTTTTGGCGGTCAGTACAGAAGGCGAAGTCAAATTCGCCTTTTGTAGTCATTGTCGATCTGAAAAGATACAAGGAAGTGCGGTCCAATTTTGCAGCGATTTTGCAAATTACTCCCAACTAACCAGTATAGAGGGCAATTATGCAAA